>LVBO01000225.1 GCA_001604435.1 Synergistales bacterium Syner_01 | reverse complement strand
GGTACGAGGCTTCGCTGCGCCCTTGCGCGGGAAGCGGGGCGATCCACGAACTGGAGTACTATCTGACGGTCGCTCGATGCGACGGGCTTCCGCCGGGGCTGTACCGGTACGATCCGCTCGCCCATGCGCTCGAACGACTCGAAGCGGACGAAAAACAGCTGGAAAAGCTCTTGAAGGGGGCGGCCCGCGCCATGAGGGGGGCGCGCTGCGACGTGCTGATCACTCTGGCGGCCCGCTTTCAGCGCGTTTCGTGGCAGTATCGCTCCATCGCCTACTCGCTTCTTCTGAAGGATGTCGGCGCCGTCTTCCAGCAGATGTACCTCGCGGCGACCGCGCTGAACCTCGCCCCCTGCGCGCTGGGCGCGGGCAACTCGGACGATTTCGCCGAAACGGCCGGCCTCGATTATTTCTCGGAGACGTCCGTCGGGGAGTTCGCGCTCTCCGGACGGTGAGGGAGGACGGAGGAACCCGACGGCGAACTTCCTTTTTTACAACGCTTCCCGCTCGGTCATCGCGGCGCGGAGCCGCTCGAACTCCCTCTCCAGCTTCGCGGCGAGAGCGGGGCGAACGCAAGCAAGAGCGGCAAAGATCGCGAGGAATTCCCGACGTTGCGAAGCGTCTCCGGTCGGGTAGACGAAGGAGCCGCCGCCGCTTCATCTTCCGTCCCGCGCGTCCGTCTCCCCGTACGTGAAACGCCCTCCCGCGATGGTGCAACGCACGCCTGCGGAGAACAGATCGTTCCCCGAGAGGCCGCGCAGATCCCTGTCGAGGACAACCACGTCTGCGAGACACCCCGCTTCGAGGCGTCCGGCGTCGCTTCTGCCGACCGCTTTGTACGGGTTCGACGTGAAGAGCGGAAGCGCCTCTTCGACGGTCAGCCGCTCCTCGGGGGCGAGCGCCTCGCCGCCGTCCTTCCCGCGTCGTTCGACGAGCGCCCATATCGAGTGCATCGGGTTGACCGACTCGACGGGGGCGTCGCTGGAGGCGGAGAGAGGGCCGCACTCGTTCAGGATGGAGCGCCACCGGTAGGTCCACTCCATGCGTTCCGGGCCGAGGCGCAGCGGCGCCATGGCCATGTCGCTGGGGATGAACGAGGGTTGGATGTCGCAGAAGAGCCCCAGTTCCGCAAGGCGACGGCGCTGCTCCGGACGGCAGACGATGAGGTGGTTGATCCGGTCCTTCAGCGCGGCGGGGCCGAACTCTTCGTCGACCTTCCCGATGCAGTCGAGCGCCTGGTCGAGCGCCCGGTCGCCGATGGCGTGGAGGAGCGTCTGAATCCCCTTCCCGCGCGCGGCCCGGAGCATCCCGAGAACCTGCTCGTCCGTCCAGTTCAGCCGTCCGGCCTGGGCTGGGTCGTCCGCGTACGGGGCGGTAAGCGCGGCGGTGCGCCCGCCGAGGCTGCCGTCGAGGAAGATCTTGAGCCCCTGGTAGCGGATCCATTCGTCGCCGAAGCCGGAGGGCATGATGGGGTAGGGGAGAGCGTCGTGGTAGGTGAAGACGCGCACCGGCAGATCTCCCCGGCGGCGAAGCTCGTCGTAGAGCGAGAGGTCCTCCTCCATGCCGTAGTCGTCCGCGCCGCACGGGTGGACGCAGGTGACGCCCACCGAGGCCAGCTCGAAGCAGGCGGATTTGAGCGCCTCCCGGAGCCCCTCGCGGGAGAAGACGCTCCGCTCCATCGCGCGGAGAGCGGGGATGGCGTCGCGCTCTTCGAGGATGCCGTCGGGGCTGTCGAGCCCGACGAGGGCGAGCGCCCGGCTGTTCGCGGCGTTGACGTGGGTACAGACGCGCTGGAGCAGCACGGGGTGCGGGATGCCGAGCGCGTCCAGGTCGCCCTTCGTCACGGAGCGCCCCTCCGGCCAGAGCGTCTCGTTGTAGTTCCACCCGCGGATCCAACGGTCGGGCGGAGTGCTCCGCGCCTCTTCGCGGACCAGTTCGAGGACCTCCGCGAGCGACGTCGCGCCCCCGAGGTCGAGCAGCGTCTTCTGCTTGGCCCAGGTGGTCAGGTGGAGGTGCGCGTCCGTGAAGCCGGGAAGGACCGCCTCGCCCGACAGGCGAAGCTCGCGGCGTTCCGACGGCGCGCCCGCGCGGACGCTCTCCTCCGGGCCGACCGCGGCGATTCGTTCGCCCTCTATATGCAGCGCATGCCCCCGGACGAACGTTTTTCCTGTCCAGAGGGTTCCTCCGGTGATGAGCAGACTGTTCATGGGCGCCTCCTCGCGTAGGTTTGAAGCTATTATAGCCGATGGAAGACGCCGTACCACACCGATACGGATTTTGCCCTCCGACATATTTGCAAGTCGCTCGCAAATATGGTATTCTCTCCCCATGGATAGATGCGATACACTCACGACTCTGCGCAGACACAAAATATCCGTCACGGAACAGCGGCGACGCATTCTCGCGGAGATTCACTCTCTGGACGGGACGTTCACCGCCGCGTCTTTGAAGGAGTCCGACTCGTTGGGGGGAATCGACGAGGCGACGATTTTCCGTACCGTCGCTCTCTTTCTGGAGAGAGGGGTGGTTCGCTCGGTCGGCGACTCGGAACGAGGGCAGGTCTTCGAGAAAAACTGCGAGCACAACCCTGCGCACGGTCACTTCCGCTGCACCGTCTGCGGGACGTGGAGCTGCCTCCCTCCCTTCTCGGCGAAGGAGAAAAGGGGGCTCTTCTCACTGCTTCCGGACGCATATGCGGCGGAAAGCGTCTCCGTCGTGTTTCAGGGGGTCTGTCCCCGTTGCTCCGGTTGAAAGGGGGCGTCGGAAGGAGAGAGAAACTCCTGTCCGAAAAATGAAGGAGGTTGTGCGTATGAAAAAGATCTTTGCAACAGCGTTTCTGGCGACGCTCGTTCTCGCGTCGGTCGCGGCGGCGGAACCGGTAGCGGTCTTCGTCTCCATTCTGCCGCAGAAATATTTCGTCGAGCAGATCGGCGGAGAGCGGGTGGCCGTCTCGGCGATGGTGGAGAAGGGGCGCGACCCGCACGTCTTCGAACCGCTTCCCGCACAGATGGAGGGGCTGTCGAAGGCGAAGGCGTACTTCGCCGTAGGGCTCCCGTTCGAGGAGACGTTGCTTCCCAGAGCGACGAGCTTGAACCCCGGGCTGAAGGTCTTCCGCATCGACGAGGGGATCGACAAGATCGCCGGCTCCTGCGATCACGACCATCATCACGGACATACGGAAGAAAAGCAGGACCACAAGCACGATCATGAACACAAGAACGAGAAGCACGACCATCATGCGCACCACCACGAGGGCGCAGACCCGCACGTCTGGAACGGCCCCCGCGAAGTCGTCCACATGGCCGGGAAGATCCTCGAAGGACTGATCGAGATCGACCCCGACGGTGAAGCCGAGTACGCCGAACGGCACGCCGCCTTCGTCGAGCGCGTGAAGACGATGGACGCGGAGTTCAGCCGGCTCTTCCGTGGGAAGATGGGCGCTTCGTTCCTGGTCTTCCACCCCGCATGGGCCTACTTCGCCAGAAGCTACGGCCTCGTCGAGGTAGCCATCGAGACGGACGGCAAAGAACCCAAGGCCGCCGACCTGGCGAATATCATCTCCGAGGCAAAGGAACGGGGCGTCAAGGCGATCTTCATCTCGCCGCAGTTCTCGAAGCGAAGCGCCGAGATCATCGCTCAGGCCATAGGCGCGACGGTCGAGACGGTCAATCCGCTCTCCGAGGAGTGGGAGGAGAACCTCCGCGCCGTCGCGAACGCCATAGCGGAGGCGGCGAAGTAGCGTCTCCCGTCCTCCGCGGACCGACCGGCGCGAGCCGGTTCTTTCTTCAGCCTGCGGGCGGAAACCGGATGTTCCGCCCGCAGCGTTTTCTCGGCGTTTCCCCGGTGTTGCGACCTTCAGGTCCGCGCGCCTTTGGTATATATCGCCTCTTCCCGCGCTTCCGCCGCCTCTTTTGAACAGAATGTTTTCTCGAATACGATAAAAGACATATTTGCAAGCCGCTCGCAGATGTGCTACGCTTCTTTTCGCGCGCACGCTCTCTCCTCCGCGTCGAGCGTTCATTCCGAGAGATTCCGAAAGGAGCGATTCGTTTGCGAAGTATCCGTCACAACTCCGCGAGGGAGATGAAGGGGTGGCTCCTCTTCGCTCTTCCCGCGGCGGCGGCCCTGTTGATTCCCGCTCTCCGGGGCACGCGCCTCGAGATCGTCTCCGGACCGGTTCTTCAGAGCTTCGCCACCATTTTCCTCAGCATCGTGCTGGAGGCCATGCCGTTCGTCATGCTGGGCGTTTTCATCTCGTCGCTCATCCAGTTCTTCGTCACGGAGGAGATGCTCGCCGGGGCGCTTCCGAAGAGGACCGGCCCCGGCCTGCTGATGGCCTCCGTGCTGGGGTTCGTCTTCCCGATCTGCGAGTGCTGCAGCGTTCCCGTCATGCGCCGCCTGGTGCGCAAGGGAGTTCCGCTCCACGTGGGAATCACGTTCATGATGGCCGCGCCGATAGTGAATCCCGTGGTGCTGCTCTCCACGTACTACGCCTTCGGCGGCAACGTCGCGGCGGCCGCCGTCCGGGCCGTTCTGGGAATGGTCGGCGCGATGGTCGTGGGGTTGGCGGCGACGAAATGCTTCTCCGCGCAGGAAGCGCTGCTCCCCGAGACGGCATCGTCGGTCGCATGCTCCTGCGGTTGCGGACACGACCACGGAGAGGTCGCCTCCACGTGCCGTCATGAGCATGAGCATGAACACAACCACGCCCACGACGCGGCCCGTTCATCCGGCGGCGCCTCGACTCCCCCGCGGAGGGCGCTCTCGCTCGCCAAAGGAGTGCTGGAGCACACCGGCGCGGAACTCTTCTCGGTAGGGCGCTTTCTCGTTCTGGGAGCGTTCATCTCCTCGCTCGCTCAAACCGCCTTCGCGAAGGATCTGCTGACGGGAATAGGACAGCATCAGGTAGTCTCCGTCGTTGTGATGATGCTGCTGGCCTTCGTGTTGTCGCTTTGTTCGGAGGCCGACGCGTTCATCGCACGCACTTTCGTGGGGCAGTTCTCCCCCGGCGCGGTGATGGCCTTCATTCTGCTCGGTCCCATGATCGACATCAAGAACGTGCTGATGCTGCAGGAGGGCTTCAGGAAGCGTTTCGTGCTCTTCCTGACCGTCGCCGCGTTCGCCGTCTGCTTCGTGCTCTGCGTCGCGATCAACATCGCGCGCCTTTAGGAGGACGCCATGAAACGACTGAATCCCGACGAGTCTCTCTGGTTTCTTATTCTGCTCGGATACGGGGCGTACATCGCGTATCTGCTCGGCTCCGGGGACATGCTCTACTTCATCAATCCGAGGCTGAACATCTTCATGGGCGCCTCCGCCTCGGTCTTTTTCCTTCTGGCCTGTATCCAGCTCCCCCGTCTTTTCCTCTCCGGAGAGCGGCGGCGGGACCGCTTCTGGATGGCGCTTTTCGCGCTGCCGATGCTTCTGGGCGTCGCGACGGCGCCGAAGGGACTGCACGAGGATATCGCACTCAACAAGGGGGTTTTTCTTAGCGGAGCGACGGGAGGGCCGGCCTCCTTCCTCGACGCTCCCCGGAAGAAGACGGAGCCGATGGCGATGTTAAAAAAAATGCGTGTCGGCGACATCGACTCGGGCGTACCGACGAGCGCCGCTCCGACCGAAAACGGCCTCTTCGAGGTGGATGCCGCGCACTTCGACTCCAAGCTCCGGATCGTCGAAGACGTTCCCGAAGCATTCGCCGATCTGAAGGTCCGCATCGCCGGATTCGTCCAGCGGCGGAGCGGTCTCCCGGACGAGCGCTTTTTCGTCGTCCGGATGCTGATCGTCTGTTGCGCGGCGGATTCCCTCGTGCGCGGGCTCATGGTGGAGTGGCCCGAGGGCGCTTCGTTCGCGCCGGGCGAGTGGGTGGAGGCGGAGGGGGTTATCGTTCTCCAGGAGTTCTACGACGACTGGTTCCTCAAGAACGTGACCACCCCCATGATCCGCGCGACGCGGGTCGAACGGAGCGAACGCCCGTCCTCGATCTATGTCTATCCGGCGTCGGGCGTTCCGGTACAGCAGCACTGAAGGCGATTTACGGCAGTTCCCGCGTGGCGGCGGTGCCGTCCAATGTATCCAGGTCTTTCAGGATGAGGCGGCCTCGATTCCGTGCTTTTCGGAGATACAGCGACACCGTGTTTCCGGACGCGTCGTGCGTTGCGACGACCGTGCGCAGGCTCGGACCGGAGCGCTGTAAACGGTCCGGCCGACGGCGAGAAAATCCGATAATTCAATTACTCCCGAGATGATTTCCGCCTTCCGACGGTACTTCAATCCTACGGAAGTTTAGGGGACCGGCTCCGTGTCGGCGTGTCGGACGGTTCTCCATGTGCGCGCCAATGGTTCCAACGCTCCACGCGGCCGGCTCGGTTTCGCCGTATTTTCCAAAATCTTCGGACGTCTTTGCCCGGGCGTCTTTGTTGTACTTCGCCTCCTCCCGCCGTGCAAAAATCGTTCCGGAGGATTGACAAATTTTTTTTGCGCCGTATTATGTTAGATAAAGCTAACTACATATCCGGCATATGGAGGACCTCATGCATATCATGCAGACGTTCATGGCGTTGCTGAAGAGCCGCAATGCCGACGATTTCGTCGAATTCATGTTCGCTTTCTTTTCCGCTCCCGTCGTGCGCGGGGTGAAGTGCGGCAGTCTGGTCAACATACGCCGGAACGGCGAGGAGATTCGACATGTCTGGAAGCGACGGAAAAACGAGCTGATCGCGCGCTACGGCCTCGAAGCCGCCGAACTGCCTTCACTCTCGTCCGGAGAAGGAACGTTCCGGAAGGATGCGGTGCTGCTGCTTGTCTACGACCGGCGGCTTCTCGAAAGAACGCTTTTCTCCGAGGAAGCCCTCTCGATTCTTCGCCCCCTGGGGTACGACGGGGAAGATCGTTCCGTCGTTTCCTTCATCGAGCGTCTGAAGGGGCGCTTCGACGAAGGGTTTCCCCACGAGATCGGTCTGTTTCTGGGGTACCCCCCGCACGACGTCAGGGGGTTCATGGAAGACGGCGGACGGGGCGCGATCGCTTCCGGCTACTGGAAAGTGTACGCAAACGTCGCGGAAGCCATGAACACCTTCGGCGCGTTCAGGCGCGCCGAGCAGGACGCGGCTCTGGAACTTGTTCTTCGCTTCGGCGCGATGGAGCTGGGGGCATAGCGTCGGAAAGTCGAAACACCGTCTCGTCGGCGGCGTCCGCGGCGCCATTTCACGGAGGCGCGCGGCGCGCGACCGATGCGATCAACTCATACACATTTTTCAAGGAGGGGTTCTACATGTCCAAAGTGCTCGTCGTCTACTGGTCCGGGACGGGGAATACGGAGAAGATGGCGGAAGAGATCGCCAAGGGAGCGACTTCGGCGGGAGCCGAGGTCGTATGCAAGAACGTGGCGAACAGTTCCGTCGCGGAGCTCGCCGGGTACGATGTCGTCGCTTTCGGTTCGCCGTCCATGGGGGCCGAGGTGATCGAAGAGGCGGAGATGGAGCCGTTCTTCGCGGAGGCCGAGAAGGGACTCGGCGGAAAGAAGGTCGCCGTCTTCGGCTCCTACGGCTGGGGCGACGGAGAGTGGCTGCGCTCATGGGCGGAGCGATGCACGACCGCCGGCGCCGTCCTGTTGGACGACGGCCTCGCCGTCCACGAAACGCCGGACGAAACGGCGCTCGCGCAGTGCGCGGCTTACGGTGAAAAGCTGGCGGGGTTTTAGCGGGAGAGGTTCGCCGAAAGCGGGAATGCGCGCTTCGTGCGCGGCGGGGAGCGTTTTTCGCTCCCCGCTTTCTCTTGGGAGGCGGCGCGCTTTTCCGTAGCGTTCTTCCCCCGATTTCCGCTCTCGCGGAGAGCTCGGGGAAGAACGGATATGAACCAAGGCCCTGCCGCACGCATTCTACCCGCGAAGAACTTCAGGAAGCGTGCTTCCACATCTCGGCGTATCGCAAAGCGTTATTAAACGGAGTCCCTTCGAAAAGACCTTGAAACGCGGTTGACAAAACGAACGTGCTATGTTTTACTTCATTCGTGTTACGAATCCGATCGGGTTGGTAGATCTTGAGGAGCGTCGGCGCGCGGCGCTCCTGCGTGCAGTGTGTTTCACGGCCCGAATCGAACGGCCGAATATGTTGGACCCCCTTTACGGGGAAATTCCAAGGAGGCACGAAACGAAATGCGTAAACTGGTTGCAATAGGCGCGACGCTGGCGCTTCTGTCGTTCGCCGGAACGGCGTTCTCTCACGAACTCATCTTGAAGCCTATGAAGATGTCCGCCGCCGAGAAGGAGACCGTGGCTCTGGAAGTTCATTCGGCGCATGCGTTCATCGTGGCCGAAGAGGCCGAGGACATCAGCGCGATGAAGGCCGGCGTTTTCTCGGGCGGGAAAGTGCTGCCCATACAGCTCGAACGGAACGAAGCGGAGCTTCGGATCGACTCCGAATTCGTCGTTCCCCATGCGGGCGCGGTGCTCGTGGTGTGCGAGAAGCTTCCCCTTCCTTACGGAAGAACCAACGAGGGCGGAAAGCTCGGAACCCGCAAGGAACTCGAAGCCCGGGGACTGAAAGTGGCGTCCGTGAACAAGTACGACAAGTTCGCCAAGGCCATCGTGAACGCCGCTCCCGGAGACACGAACTTCTCCGAGGTCGCGGGGCAGGAGCTCGAGATCGTTCCGGTGACGAACCCGGCCGAAGTCAAGCCGGGAGATTTCATGACCTTCAAGGCGCTGTTCAAGGGACGTCCCGTGTCCGGACCCGTCTGGGCCACCTACGACGGCTTTTCGCCCGACGAGAATACCTACGCGTACTACACCGAAGGCGGCGCCTCGGACGGGACCTTCCGCGTGAAGATCACCGCGCCCGGGCTCTGGATCGTCCGGACGACCAGAACCGACGAGGGCAAGGACGGCGAGTACGACAGCCGTATCCTGCGCTCCGTTCTGACGTTCGAGGTAAAGTAGTCGAAAACGCCGCGCTTTCCGGCGGCGTCGTCCGGCTCCGGAAGCCGCTCGGCTCCCGGAGCCGCTTTTATTGAAAGGAATGCGATATGAAACGCCTTTTCTTGCTGTTGTTTTCACTTGCGATTACTCTCGGCGCTCTCGAAGAGGCCGACGCGCACGGCGTGGGGTATATCCCGTCGGAAAAACCTCCCGTCGCTCTTGAGTTCTATTATTCCACCGGAGAGCCCATGTCGTTCGCGAAGGCGGATGTGTTCGCGCCCGGCGATGCGAAAGGCGCCTTCCAGTCGGGGAGAACCGA
>LVBO01000023.1 GCA_001604435.1 Synergistales bacterium Syner_01 | reverse complement strand
GTCGTCGACCGCATGCAGCGTTCCTTTGGGAGTGTTGAAATACTTCTTCAAGTGCCTGACGCCGAGAATTTCGCTCACTGTTCGCCGCTCCTTTCTTCCTTCGCGTAGTAGCATTTCGCGACGTGTTCTCCGCCAAGGAAGAGGTTCGGCGGCTTCGATTGCGCGCACTGTTCCGTTGCGCGCGGACAGCGGGGGTGAAAGGCGCACCCCTCGGGCAGACGGGTGGGGTCCGGCATCAGTCCGGGAATCGGCCGCAACCGCCGCTCGCGCCTGTCGGGGCTGGGAACGGAGCCGAAAAGTCCTTTTGTATACGGGTGCCTCGTATCGTTGTACACCTCGTCCAGGGAGCCGTATTCCACAATTTCCCCGGCGTACATGATCGCCACCTTGTCGCACGTTTCGGCGACGACTCCGAGATCGTGCGTGATAAGCATCATCGACGTCCCCAGCTCCGCCTTCAGATTCCGCATCAGTTCCAGCACCTGCGCCTGTATGGTCACATCCAGCGCCGTGGTGGGCTCGTCGGCGATGAGAAGCTGCGGACCGCACGCCAGAGCGATCGCTATGACCACGCGCTGTTTCATGCCTCCCGAAAACTGATGCGGATACTCTTCCATACGCTCTTCGGGTATGCCGACCAGCTTCAGCATGGCGCTCGCCTTCGCGTACGCTTCGGCGCGCGACACCCTGTCGTGCAGACGGATCACCTCGGAGATCTGATCCCCTACCGTCAGCACGGGGTTCAGCGCCGTCATGGGGTCCTGAAAGATCATGGAGATGCTGTTCCCGCGAATCTTCCGCATCTTCGCCGCGGAGACCTTCAAGAGATTCACGGCGCCGAACAGTATTTCTCCGGACACGATGATTCCCGGCGGGTCGGGAACAAGGCGTACGACGCCGAGCGCGGCGGTCGTCTTTCCCGCGCCGGTCTCTCCCACCAAACCGAGCGTCTCGCCTTTGTTGACGACGAGGTCGATTCCGTTCACCGCGTGGACGACGCCCTCGTCGGTCGTATAGCGGATATACAGATTTTTGATCTGAAGCAGCGCGTCGGTCGTCTTCATGGGTTCCTCCCTGCTCATCGTTTCAAGCGGGGGTCGAGCGCGTCGCGCAGACCGTCGCCCAGAAGATTGAGCGCGAAGATGGTCAGCATGATCGCAAGGCCCGGGAACGTCACGATATGCCAGTAGTCGCGGATGTACTGTCTGCCCGCCGACAGCATAGCGCCCCACTCCGGCGTGGGGGGCTGAATGCCGAGGCCGATGAAGCTCAGGGCGGCGGCGGACAGTATGGCCGCCGCGACGCCGAGCGTTGCCTGCACGATGATGGGCGCCATCGCGTTCGGCAGAATATGCTTGAGGATGATCCGGGGGCTTTTCGCGCCGATGCAGCGCGCCGCCTCGATAAATTCCTGTTCCTTGACCGTCATGACCGAGGCGCGTACGACGCGCGCATATGTCGGGACGGCGCCGATGCCCACGGCGATCATCGCGTTGACGAGCCCCGGTCCGAGCGCGGCCGAGATGGAGATGGCGAGCAGAATGCTGGGTATGGCGAGCAGCACGTCGATAAGTCGCATGACGATATTGTCCGTATACCCGCCGTAGTAGGCGGCGGAAGCGCCCAAGGCCCCTCCGACCGCCGCGCCGATTCCCACCGAGATCAGTCCGACCTGCAGCGAGATGCGCGCCCCGTAGATGATGCGGCTCAGAATATCCCGTCCGAAGTTGTCCGTGCCGAACCAGTGCTCGCGGCAGGGCGTCATGAACGCATGTTCGAGATTCTGATCGTCGTAGTGGTACGGCGCTATGAAATCGGCGAAAACCGCCGTGAGAACGAGCGCGATCATCACGACCAGCCCGACGACGGCCGCCTTGTTTTTCAACATCCGCTTCCACACCTCGCGCAGTTGGCTCTTCTTCCTGCGCCGGATGCTCCCTTTCGCCGGGAACGATGCTTCCGTTGCGCGTCCGTTCATGCGGCAACCTCCATCTTCGCGCTTTTTTTCCGTGTTTTCCGGCCGCGCTTGTACTGGGATTTGATACGCGGGTCGGCGTAGGCGTACAGGACGTCGACCAGCAGATTGATGAAGCTGAACATCACGGCGATGAACAGCACGCCGCCCTGCACGACGGGGTAGTTTCTGGCCTTGATCGAGTCCACCATCAACTTTCCCAGTCCGGGAATGGAGAAGATGGATTCGGTGAGGATCGCTCCTCCCAAGCCGCGCCCGAGTTGCAGGCCTATGACGGTGATGATCGGAATCAGCGCGTTCTTCAGCGCGTGTTTCAAAATAACGACCAGCTCGGTCTGCCCTTTGGCCCGGGCCGTGCGGATATAATCCTGCCTGATGACTTCAAGCATGCTGGAGCGCGTCATACGGGTGATCGTGGCGGCGGTGCTGGTTCCGATGGTCAGCGCCGGCAGAATCCAGTAGGCCGGGCCGTAGAACCCGGAGGCCGGCAGCCATCCCAAATGCAGCGAAAAGACGATGATGAGCACGAGCCCCTGCCAGAAATTGGGCATCGAGACCCCTACCAGCGCGAGGATCATCGCCAGATTGTCGAAAAGCGAGTACTGTCTGGTCGCGGAGACGATACCCGTCGGAATGCCGATCAGCACCGAGATAAAGACGCTGAGCACCGCCAGCAGCATCGTCGTGGGAAAGCGCGCGACGATCTCCGTAACGACGGGGCGTCCGGTCACGTACGAGGTTCCGAGGTCGCCTTCGAAGACGGCCTTCTTCAGATACCTCCCGTATTGGAGGAGAAAGGGGTCGTTCAACCCCATCTCCTCCCGGAGTTCGCGCACCTCCGTCTCGGACGCCGTCTCGCCGAGTATCAGCCGCGCCGGATCGCCCGGAGTGAAGTACATCATGCTGAACACCACGAGCGAAACGCCGAGCAGGACGGGGAGCATCATCAGTATTCTGTTCAGGATAAACTTGTGCATGGTGTACGCTCCTTATGCCGGTCCGCTACCGCCGGATAATCTCCTCCAGAAGTTCTTCCATATAGTCCAGGCTGATATCGGTCATGATTTTTCCCAGTTCTTTCGTAGCTCTTCTGGCGTCGCCGAGCGCCCCGTTCGCGGAAGCGTCGTTCTTCCAGCTCCATGCGGCGTTTCCGTCCTTGAAAAGCCGCCGCATATAGGCGCTGTCGCTTTGCAGCTCTCCCGCTTGCAGTTCGTCCTTGACCACCCACGGAGCAAGGTACATGCACTGGGAGGTTTCCACTTCGCATGCGTGCCCTATTATCGCCGGGAGTTCCATTTCCTGCGATATCCGGGCGCGGGAGATGTTCGTTCCCATGCTCGACCAATAGGCTTCAATGCCGTACTCGTACTTCAGCTTGATAATGGCGGCGTCCAGAGCGGAGCGGTTTCCGCCGTGCCCGTTGACATACAGGATTTTTTTAATGCCGTGCTTCCCGATGGATTCGGCGATATCCGTCAGCGCGTGGATCATCGTTTCGATGCGCAACGTCACGGTTGTCGGAAAGTCCATATGATGAATCGATACTCCGTAGCCGAAGGGGGGGAAGATCAGAATCTTCTCGCCGACCCTCTCCCCCAGCAGCTTGCAGAACTCGTACGCCCGGTCGGTATCGGTCGTGAAGGTCGTGTTGGGTCCGTGCTGTTCGCAGGAGCCCACGGGAACAACCGCGACCCGTATGTGTTCAAGCTCCCGTTCCACTTCCGGCCAGGTCATCTCGCTTACCAAAAGTCGTCTCATTATCTCCCCTTATTTCCGTCCGAAGGTGACTCGTGCCAAATCCGGCGTGTTGCCCGGATGGCATTCGAAATTTTCGACGTAGTCGGCCGTCGCGTAGACCACGTCCGTAAAGCATACGGG
>LVBO01000224.1 GCA_001604435.1 Synergistales bacterium Syner_01 | reverse complement strand
CGCATGATCGAGCTGCTCAAGAGCCGCTCGCTCTGCGTCAACGCGCTCGCCCGCGAGCTTGGAATCACCGCGGCGGCGGTCTCCCAGCACCTGCGCGTGCTGCGCGACGCGGATCTCGTGGTCGCGGACAAACAGGGGTACTTCGTGCATTACGCGCTCAACCGCGCCACGTTGGCCGCGTGGAGCGACCTTGTCGACGAGGTGCTCGGCGCCGCGCCGACGGAGAAAACGTCCTCGCGATAGGCGGGAGATATCTTCTCTTTTTTTGCGCTTCAATGCGCGTTTCCGCGCATATACTTAAATAAATGGAGGTTGTGCCAATGTGCGACAAGAGCTGCTGCTGTCGGAAACCGGAGAATCTTGCCGGAAAGCCCGGAGAGTGCACCCCGGAGCAGATTCGGAAGTGCCACGGCGATTCCGGGGAGCATCCGTGCGACTGCGGGGAATCCTCGAAGGAAAATGGCTAACGGAGAGACGTTCGCCATCGAAGCGCGCGGCCTCGCCAAGCGCTTCGGCGACGTGGACGCCGTCGCGGGGATAGACTTCGACGTGCGTTCCGGCGAGCTGTTCGGCTTTCTCGGCCCGAACGGCGCGGGCAAGACCACGACGATCAACATGTTCACCGGTCTTGCCCGCCCCGACTCGGGAACGATCACGCTGGGCGGCGTGGACTGCACGAAGCCCCCCCGCGCGGCCCAGCGCCTCATCGGGGTGGTTCCCGACGAGAGCAACCTCTACCCGGAGCTGACCGGCTTCGATAACCTGACGTTCTGCGCGTCGCTGTACGGAATGCGGAAGGCGGAGCGCACCACCAGGGCGTCGGAGCTGCTGGACGCGTTCGGACTGACGAAGGCCGCGGGGCGCAAGTTCGGCGGTTATTCAAAGGGGATGAAGCGCAAACTGACCATCGCGGCGGGGATCATCCACAGGCCGCGCATTCTCTTTCTGGACGAGCCGACCACGGGCATCGACGTCGCCAGCGCCAGGCAGGTGCGGCAGCTCGTCGCCGGTCTGCACGCGCGGGGAACGACCATCTTCCTCACCACGCACTACATCGAGGAGGCCGAACGGCTCTGCGACCGGATCGCATTTCTGGTGAACGGCCGCATCCGCATGATCGACACGGTCGCCAACCTGGTGCAGCCGCTGCGCGAGAAGCACGCGGCGGAGATCGCCTGCTCGCCGGCCCCGGAGGAGGTACGGAGTTCGCTCGCCGCGGACTTCCCGGAGGCCGCCTTCACCTACCCGGAAGACGGGAAAGTCCACGTCGAAAGCGCGGGACCGATCCGCATCGGCGCTTTGGTCCGCCGCCTCGAAGAAAGGGGAGTGGAGGTCTTCGAAGCCAAAAGGCTCGTCCCTTCGCTCGAGGACGTCTTCGTGCGGATCACCGGCATCGAGGCCGAAACGATGCGCGAAGGCGCCGGAAAGAACGGGGGAGGAAAAAAGCCGTGAACCAGTGGATCGCGTTCTGGAACATTCTGCTCAAGGATATGCGCACGTACTACATGAAGCCGCCCAACATCAGCTGGGGGCTGCTCTTTCCCCTCGCCTGGACCGGCATGTTCTTCATCCGGTCGGGGAGCGGCCTGGAGAGCATTCCCGCGCTGCTTCCGGGGGTGGTCGCGCTCTCCATTCTCTTCGGGTCCACCTCGGTGCTCGCGGTGACGGTGACGTTCGAGAAGAAGAATCGCTCCTTCGAGCGCCTGCTGCTGGCGCCCATCTCCTTCGAGCTGCTGATGCTGGCGAAGACGTCCGGGGCCATTCTCTTCGGCGTGCTGAACGCCTTCGTCCCAGTGCTCATGGCGAGCATCTTCGCGGAATTGTCGCCGATCGACTGGAGAGCGTTCGTTCCGGCTGTCGTGCTGCTGTCGACAGCGTCGACGTTTCTGGGGCTCTTCATCGCGGTGGCGGTCAGCGAGGTCTTCGAGG
>LVBO01000223.1 GCA_001604435.1 Synergistales bacterium Syner_01 | reverse complement strand
ACGAGGCGCTCGTCCGCGTGCTCGGCGGGCATGTGCGGCAGTCGGGTTCGCTCGTGGGCGAGTCGAACCTTCGATTCGACTTCACGCACTTCGAGCCGCTTTCACGCGAACAGATCGCGCAGGTGGAGCACGAGGTGAACTCGGAGATATTGGCGAACGATTCGCTGAACATAACGGAGACCGATATGGAGCATGCCCGCGCAGAGGGCGCGAAGGCGCTCTTCGAGGAGAAGTACGGCGACGTGGTCCGCGTGGTGCGTATCGCGGACTTTTCCGCGGAGTTGTGCGGGGGCCTTCACGTGAACTCGACCGGCGAGATCGGTCTGTTCAAGATCATGCGCGAGGAGAGCATCGGCTCGGGGACCCGGAGGATCACCGCGGTGACCGGGCACGAGGCATTGCGCGTCTTCCAGCGGACATGGCGGACGCTGGGCGAGATCGGAGGCGCCCTCGCGGTGGATGAATCGGGCGTGCTGCCGAAGGTCGAACAGCTTCAGGCGGAAGTGAAGTCGCTCGCCCGGACGATCGAAGAGATGAAGATCAATTCGCTGAGCAGCTCCCTTGAGAGTTCGCTCCGGCATGTTTCTGCGGACGGCGTGGACGTGGTTTTCGGCCGTTTCGACGGAGTGAACGCGGATATGCTGCGCGAGATGGGCGACAGAGTGCTCAACAAGCGTTCCGTTGATACGGGCGTGCTGGTCGCCCTTGCCTCCGTCGCGGAGGGAAACGTGACCATCATCGCCATGGCCGACGAAAAGGCGCTCTCCAGGGGCGTTTCCGCCGGGAAGGTCGTCAAGGAAGGTTCGGCGATGCTCGGCGGCGGCGGCGGTGGAAGGCCGGCGCTCGCGCAGGGCGGCGGCAAGAAGCCGGAAGCGCTCGAAGACTTCTTCACGGCGCTTCCCGGCATTGTGGAGCGGCAGCTTCTTTCATGCTGAGCAGACGGACGCTCGCCCTTGACATAGGGACGGTCCGCATCGGCGTCGCAGTCAGCGATCCCCTGGGGATGTTCGCCCAGGGGATCGCCGTTCTGCCCGCCGAGTCCTCGTGGCTGGAGGAGCTGGACGCGCTGATGAAGACATACGATCCCGAAACGCTGCTGCTGGGCGTGCCGCTGCGCACGACCGGCGCGCGCGGACCGGAGGCGGAAAAGATCGAGGAGTGGGGGCGCGTGCTGGGCGAACGCTATCCTTCGGTGAAAATCGTGCTGCACGACGAGCGATTCTCC
Organism: Synergistales bacterium Syner_01; assembly: GCA_001604435.1. GTDB lineage: Bacteria > Synergistota > Synergistia > Synergistales > Aminobacteriaceae > JAAYLU01. The sequence continues at coordinate 526 of LVBO01000223.1, read as the reverse complement.
ACCGTCATGGCGACCCAGGCGCTTCTCGAAGGGGACGTTTCCCGGAAGAACAGGAAGGGGAAGGTGGACAAGGTGGCTGCGGCGCTGATTCTGCAGAGCTGGCTGGACAGGAGCGGCAGGGCATGAACGCGGCGGCTCCGGGAGAGAAAAACCTGCCGGAGCGCGGGGAGGCGGCCGTCGAGGCCATTCCCGCCGGGGTGTCCGGAGTGAAGATGACGCCGATGCTCGCGCAGTACTTCGAGTGGAAGAAGCTGTACCCGGACTGCATCCTCTTCTTCCGGATGGGCGACTTCTACGAGATGTTCTTCGACGATGCGGTGAAGGCGTCGGCGATCCTGGACATCACGCTCACGGCGCGGGACGCGGAGAAGAGCATTCCGATGGCGGGCGTGCCGTGGCACGCGGTCAACGGCTATCTGGGGCGGCTCGTCCGTTCGGGGTGCAAGGTGGCGATTTGCGAACAGATCACCGAGCCAAGCAACAAGGGCATCGTCGAGCGGAAGGTGATCCGCATCGTCACGCCGGG
>LVBO01000222.1 GCA_001604435.1 Synergistales bacterium Syner_01 | reverse complement strand
GGGTCTGGTATCGCACTCTCTGTAACAGGAGTTGCAGGACCAGGAGGGGGCTCCGAGGAAAAACCGGTGGGTACCGTCTGGTATGCTCTTGCAGGTCTTTGCGGAGAACATGCTTTTTTGCATCATTTCCCCGGAGAGAGACGCCAGATACGAAACAGAGCGATGAATACGGCGCTTTTGTCGCTCCGCAAGACGATAATGAAGTTGACCATGCTATGAATGGAACGCTACGCTCCTTCTTCTGCATTGAGTTGCCTCCCGCGGTGCAAAAAGATCTTTGGCATATGTCGGGCGCTCTTCGAACAGTTCTCCCGGATTTAAAATGGGTTTCGGGCAACGCTCTCCACATAACGCTCAAGTTTCTCGGCGAACAACAAAAACTCCTGATCGCGGATCTCATGCGATTATTCGAGGAACGGCTTCTTTCTTCCGGGCAAGATACGATAGCTCTTTCCTCTTCCGTTCTCGGGGCTTTCCCAAATTTGAGAGCAGCCCGAACTCTTTTCGCCGGTCTTTGCGGCGATCTTCTTTCTCTGGAAGCTATAGTGTCAATGATTGAAGATGTGAGCGCGGAACATGGAATTCCAAGAGAAGCAAGGCCATTCAAGCCTCACATAACGCTTGCGAGAACGCGCCGTGGCGAGACGGTACACATACCGCCCGAAGGCGCCACACTTTTCGGTAAAAAAGAATGGCTCGCGACATCGGTTACACTGATGAAAAGCATGCTGACTCCCGCCGGGCCGCTTTATACTCCGCTGAAAGTCTGGGAATTCCCGGGGAAAGTTTTTTGATCGAAACACAGCTTTTCCTGTACAATACAAATGCTCATACACTGGAAGGAGGAATTTGTTTGGCGAAAAAGAAAACTCCACAGACGCGTGACGACGTTCTCGAACTTGCCATCGACGATATCCGAAGCAAGTTCGGAGAAGGATCGATTATGCGTCTTGGAGAATCCTTCAAAGCGGCTGTGGAGGTCATTCCTACCGGCATTCTTCCCTTGGATGTTGCTCTGGGTATCGGGGGTCTTCCCCGAGGACGTATCGTTGAAATTTTCGGCCCTGAAGGCTCCGGGAAAACTACCGTTGCCCTGCATGCCGTTGCGGAAGCGCAAAAAGCCGGAGGAGTCGCCGCCTTTATCGACGCTGAACATGCTCTTGATCCGAGACTTGCGCATAATCTCGGCGTCGATGTGCAGTCATTATATGTGGCGCAACCGGACAGCGGAGAACAGGCTTTGTACGTTCTGGACACGCTGGTCCGCAGCAGCGCCGTTGATATAGTGGTTGTCGATTCCGTCGCCGCGCTGACCCCTCAGGCGGAAATAGACGGAAAAATCGGCGATAGCCAGGTGGGGCTTCAGGCTCGTCTCATGTCCTATGCGCTCAGACGGCTTACTTCCGCTATTTCGAAGAGCAACTGCGTCGTGGTTTTTATTAACCAGTTGCGTGCGAAAATCAGTACAGGCTACTCGCAAGGACCACAGGAAACGACAACCGGAGGGCGCGCTCTCAAGTTTTATAGCTCCGTGCGCATTGAAGTGAAACGTGGGAAAGGCATAAGTAAAGGAGACGACACAATCGGCCACGAATTGTGGATGAAAGTTGTCAAAAACAAACAGGCTCCTCCTTTCAAAACAGGGCACTGCACTCTTCTCTATGGAAAAGGTCTTCCGAAAGGAATGTCGATTCTCGATATGGCTATCGACTTCAATATTGTGAAACGAAAGGGTTCATGGCTTGCTTATAAAGGTGAAACTTTAGGACAGGGAAAAGATACTGTTGCGCAATACATAGAGGAACATCCTGACCTAATGCAAGAAATTTCGTCGGAAGTCCTCTCCATCACCTCTGAAGGACTTTCGCTTGCGCTTTCTGAACACGAACCTCCTCTTCCTCTTGTAGATGACGAGGATGCGGTTCCTTCTCTTTCCATCGAAGACGGGATTCTGGAACTCGAGGAAGAAGTGGAAAGCGAAGACGGAGACGAAGAGGAAAAATAAAGACAAGAAAAACTCTTTATAAAAGATCAGGCCTTATTTTTATAGTTAGATATGGCATTGATATTCCGCCCAAAAAGATGCTTAATCTTTGCTAACTGATTCCAGCAGATTGCATTGTTCGTTATTGCAATTACAATACGTTTGCGTTGACAGCATCTCGCTCGTCATGTATTATTCTCTGGCACTTTGGCTCCGGCTAAGTGTTTCGGTAGTGAAACGAATCGAACCTTGACAGATTTATAAGAGCGAGAAGAAGAGGAAAGAGGCGTTCCGAGTTAATATTCGAGAGTTTGATCCTGGCTCAGGACGAACGCTGGCGGCGTGCTTAACACATGCAAGTTGAACGGGCGTACATGGAAGCTTGCTGAAGTGTATGTTAGTAG
>LVBO01000221.1 GCA_001604435.1 Synergistales bacterium Syner_01 | reverse complement strand
GCCTTGGAATCCGCGCTTCCGGCGCGCTCGATCGCGTCGACGAGCCAATAGAGGCTGTCGTAGGCGAGTACGGCGATGGCGAACTCCTGGCATTCGTCGTTGTACTTCTCTTTATAGGCGTCGAAGAAGGGCTTCATCGCCGGATCCTGGCGGGCGAGATGGTACATCCAGTAGGAACCCTCAAGAGCCTCTCCCGCGATTTCGACCATGAACTCTCCGTAGCCGTCGCCGCCGATGAAGATGATGTCGTCCATCCCAAGCTCTCTCGCCTGTTTGATCGGAAGCGCCAGATCCTTTCCGATGTTCGGAAGAACCAGTATTTCGGCGTCCGTCTGTTTGATCTGCGTGAGCTGGGCCCGGAAGTCGACGTCCTGGCCGCCGCGGAACGCGTGCTCCGCCACAACCGTGCCGCCGAACTCTTCGTAGCTGCTGATGAAGTGCTCGCGCAGACCGTGGGAGTAGTCGCTCCCGACGTCGTAGAGGATAGCGGCTTTCATCTTGCCGAGCTCCTTGGCTGCGAAGTAGCCGATCAGACGCCCCTGGTAGGGATCGATGAAGCAGATGCGGAACATGTACGGACGGACATTTCCGCTCTCGTCGACGGTGACGAGCGGGTTAGTGGAGAGCGTGCCGATCTGCGGAATTCCGGCGCGCGTGACGAGCGGCGCGGTCGCGATATTGGCGCCGCTGGCCGCGGAACCGAGAATCGCCACAACCTTGTCGTGGTCGATCAACCGTCTGGCGGCGTTGACCGCATCTTCGGGACGGGATTTGTAGTCGTAGATGACCAGCTCGATCTTCTTGCCCAGAACGCCGCCCTTTGCGTTTATCTCGTCCGCAGCGAGCTTGACCGCGTTCACTTCCGGCTGACCGTATGCGGCGAAGTCTCCTGTGATTCCGGCAAGATAGCCGACCTTGATCACTTCTTCAGCGTACGAACCTGTTGCGAGGGTTGCTAACAAAAGTACCGCGAGAATCCATGGCGCTTTTTTCATGAACCTCTCACCTCCGAGAATTGGCGCGGCTGTGCAAAGAACTCGCACAACCGATCCGATATAGTATCCGATATTCGATATGCTAATCTTCGGCGCTCTCTTTGTCAATGGATAATTTGGATTCACAGCATGGAGAGGGGGTTATTTCTTTGTTCCCGAGGGTATAATGATACGAAAAGCCCTTGCCGGAGGTGATTCTTCGATGAATGCGCACGCTTTCCCCGTCCCCTTGCCGGAGAGAGGGAGCGAATGCCGAAATCTCATCGGGCGATGCTTGTTTCTCGCGTTGTCCGTTCTTCTTTTCTTTTCTCTGTGTATGGACCAGGCGGTTGCCGCCGGAGTTCTTCTTCCCGCGGAGCAAAGGGAAGAGGATGAAAGTCGTGAAACAATCTCCCGTTTTTCCTTCCTCGCCGTCGGCGACGCGCTGATTCATAAAGGCGTGTATGAAGCGGCGCGAACAGGAAAAAAACAGTTCGATTTCCGCCCGATGTTCCGCCTTGTAAAAGAACGAGTCCAAGCTCACGACATCGCATTCTACAACCAGGAGACCATCCTCGGCGGCGTTGCTTTGGGGCTTTCCACGTACCCCTGTTTCAACTCTCCTCAGGAAGTGGGAGACGGTATGCTCGACGCCGGTTTCAACCTCGTTTCGCTGGCGAATAATCACACGCTCGACCGGGGGGAGAAGGCGATACTCGCGTCGCACGAATACTGGGCCGGGCAGGACGGAGTGCTGACGGCCGGAAGCTATGCGTCGCAGGAGGACCGGGAAACGCCGAGGCTCGTCGAGGTCAACGGGATCACCTGCGCATTCCTCGCGTACACCACGCTGACGAACGGCCTTCGAGCCCCCAAGGGAAAGGAATACTACCTTTCCGTCTACGACAAGGAGGCCGTGGAGGAGGACGTAAAGCGTGCCAGGGAAGAAAAAGCCGATGTCGTCATCGTTTCCATGCACTGGGGGAGCGAATACGTCTTCACCCCCGGAGCGCAGCAAAAGGAGATCGCCGGGCATCTGGCCTCGCTCGGAGTCAACCTCGTCGTCGGGCATCATCCGCATGTGGTGCAGCCCGTCCGGATGGTGAAGGATACGTTGGTGATCTACTCGTTGGGGAACTTCATCTCCGCGCAGAAGGAGCTCTTCAAGCTGATCGGACTGATGGTGTCGCTCGACGTGGTGAAGAAAGAGCGCGGAAAAGAGAAGACCATCTCCTTCGAGAACGTAACGGGGACGCTGCTCTACAACCCGAGGCGTTCGCCGCTCGGCAGGTACGTCGTTGTTCCGTTCGACCTGATGAAGCCCGATATCCTGAAGGATTTCGACAAGGTGCATAATAAATACGCGGCCTACGTGAAAGTGGACGAGACGATTTCTATCCGACCGCCCGCGAGAATGCCGCCGAAGCCTCCGGCGAAACGGAGAAAATAGTATTCCAGGTTTGCTTAATTTGAAGGAAGCTCTCGGAAGAGGCGCCTTCGCCGAGATAGGGAGGGTTCTGTGTGTCGATACGACTTGAAGAAGTGATAGGGAAACGCTTTGCCGAGGACAAAACGCAGCGGGTGATCTGCTGGAAGGGAATGTGGTGGAACGCCGAGGATGTCGAAAAAAAAACGGACGAATGCGCGTCCATTCTCCGTGAAGCAGGGTTCCAACCGGGAAGCCGGCTTGCGGCGTTTCTTCCCAACAGCCCGCTGGTGCTTCTCCTCTCCATGGCTGCCTGGCGGCTTGGAGGGACTTTTGTGCCCCTGAACCCGCGCGGCGGCGTCGAGTGGATTCTTCGTATCCTCGATCACCTGGATCCGTTCGCGGTCGTCGTCGGAGAGGATATGGCGCCTCTTGAAGACGCCATCAGGGGCGCGGGCATACCCGTTGTCGCGGCTGCGGCGGACGGGATTCCCCCCGCGNNGGGCGCGTTTTGATGAACGTCCTCCCGAACTTCCACTCCTTCGGCTACACGGTGTGCAGCGTGCTCCCGCTCCTCTGGGGACTGCCGGAAGCCTTGCTCCCCGGTTTCATGCCGCTGAAAAATCTCTTCGAAGGCCTCCGCGACTCGGGAACCGGAATTCTGATCGCCGTTCCCACGATGCTGCCGTTCATCCTCGGAGCCGCTTCCAAGGGAGAAAAACTCCCGCCCGAGCTGCGGTACATCCTCACAGGCGGGGGAAAGCTCGATCCATTGCTCGAAAAGCGCTTCCGCGACCAACTCGGCGTCATCACCTATGAAGGGTACGGGCTCACGGAGTGTTCACCCGTGGTCTCGTGCAATCCGAGCGACGCGCTCCGGAAGACGGGGACGGTCGGTCCGGCGTTGCCGAGCTACACCGTGGAAGTCCGAGGGGACGACGGGCGCCCGCTCCCTCCGGGGCAGGACGGCGTGCTCTGGCTCAAGGGACCGTCGGTGGCAAGCGGCTACTTCCGCGATCCCGAACTCAGCGCCGAACGCTTTCACGACGGGTGGATCGACACAGGCGACATGGTCAGGGTCGACGAGGACGGGTACATCTCCATCCTCGACAGGGTTTCCGACATGATCATCGTCGGCGGCTTCAACGTCTATCCGCAGGAAGTGGAAACGGTCATAAAAGAACTCCCCGGCGTGAAAGAAGCGGTCGTGGTGGGTGTGTCGAATCCCGTCAGCGGCGAAGTCCCCGTGGCCTTCGTCATAAAGGACGAAGCCGCCGATCTTGAGGGAAACGCCATTATCGCCTACTGCAAAGAAAAAATGGCGCACTTCAAAGTGCCCCGCAAGGTGAAGTTCGTGACTGAGCTTCCTCTGTCCGCGGTCGGCAAGGTGCTCAAACGGAAGCTGCGCGAGCAGATGATCAGAGAATAAACTGTACGACGAATACGCTCTTTTACCCATTGGAGACGAAGTATATTCTGTTATTCTGTCGGAAAAAGAATTCTATCGAGTCGGAGGGATTGTCTGTGAGAAGGATGACGTTTTTAGTTGGCGTTGCGTGCGCCGCTTTTTTGTTTTTGTCTCTCCGTCCCGCGGATACTGTTTTCGCATGTGTAGCCTGCGGAGACGACGACGGCGCCGTCCTCTCTTTCAGCAAGATAGCAGGAGGGAGTTACGGGGGAGTAAAAGAACGGTCGTTTCTTGTGCTTTCGAACGAAGAAGAGTGGAAGGCGTTGTGGAGTAGAATCAACGGCAATGTGCAGCCGCTTCCGCCTCTCCCCGAGGTCGATTTTGCTACGCATGCTGTGGTAGCGGTGTTCCAGGGCAGGCAGAACAGCGGGGGGTACTCTATCGGCGTGGAGGCGGTTATCGAAATGCCCGATCGCGTCACCGTCGCGGTTCGGGAACGCGAACCCGGTCCGTCGAGCATCGTGACGAGCGCGCTTTCGAGCCCTTGGGAGGCGGTCGTCCTCCCTCTGCCCGCGAAGCCTGTTCTTTTTACCTCGGTCAACTGAGCCGTATCGGCTGCTGAGAGAGCGCGACAAGAGGGCGTCCCGAGTCTTTCGGGACGCCCTCTTCCATAGAACCGCAGTGTTTCAGTTACCTTCTCCGGGAGAAGATGAGAAGCGGCAGAAGCAGCAGCAGCGCGAAGGGGGACGACGAAAGTGCGCACCCTCCGCCTGTCCCGTCTTCGTCGGCGATGTCCGAACCGGCCTGGAGCGCTTTGTACAGGTTCAGCCGTCCTCCCGTGATGAGCT
>LVBO01000220.1 GCA_001604435.1 Synergistales bacterium Syner_01 | reverse complement strand
GATGCGCCCTCCAGCTCCTGTTTCCGGATTTCGAGGCGTTCGCGACGCTCTTCGAGCGACTTCGCCGCCTGTGTCAACGCATCCGCGGCTTTCTTTGTTTCTTTCTCCTTTTGAAGGATTTCTTTCCGCCGTAAGAGCAGACCGTTCACCTGTTCTTCAATGCCTGCCAGACCGCCTACCAGCCACTCGTCCCGCGCATGCTCCTTGAGGTAGGATTCGACAAGGCGCAGCGCTTCAAGAGCCGCGGCGTGTTTTTCCCGCTCTCCGAGCCGGGCTGTTTTGTCTGCGTCAATCTTTGTCGCATCCTTCTTGCAACCCGCATCACCTTCCGAAACTGTTTTTTCCAGATCGGAAAGCTGCTGATCAAGCGAGCGAACCTTCTGCAATACGGGCGCGGCTGCTTTCAGATCCTCTTTAACTCGGGCGGTGTGCAGTTCGGCGGATTGCTTCATCCCGGCCTGTTCCCTGGCGGAGGATTCCAATCCGGGAAGGCCTTCCTCTTCCGTTATCAGCGCCGCTTTCTCACCCGCCTCTTGTTTTCGAGCGGCTGCAAGCGTTGCGTACGCACCTTCCAGCGAGGCCGCGCGTACGGCGCGGTCGAGTTGTTCGCGGTCCGGGATGAACGCCTCGATATCGTTTTGCAGCGCCCGTGCCTCATCGTCCAGAACGGCGATTTCCCTCTTCAGACCATCGATGGCGGCGAGCCAGGTAATGGCCTTCCCGGTATCGGCAAGCGCGACCCCAAGGTCGGCTTCTTCCTTTTGCCGCGTTTCGAGCGACTGTCCGATCTCTTTTTCTTGCTCCTGTTCGAGAATCGCGATGCCTGCCGTTTCAGCCTGGAGCAGGTCCAGTTTTTCCCGCTCTTCACGCCGGCGCTCATGGACGCGGACGGATATCCGGCTGTAGATCTCCGTGCCCGTGATCTGCTCCAGGATCGGGGCCCGGTCGTCCGGCGCGGCCTGGAGAAACGCGGCGAAACCGCCCTGTGCCAGCAACATCGAGCGGGTGAAACGGTCGAAGTCCATGCCGGTAGCCGATTCGATCTGCTCGGCTACGCCTCTGATCTTGGATTTGAAAAGCTCGCCGGAGTCGGCATCGGCAATTTCATGTTTCGGGGGCTGGAGTTCGCCGTCCGGCTTCTTATGCGCACGATGTTGGCTCCAGTGACAACGGTAGCGCCCCGTCTGCGTTTCGAAGGTCGCCTCGGCGAAACATTCGCCGGTCCGGCGGGACATGATTTCGTTTCCGCTCTTCGTGACCTTGTTCAGGCGGGGCGTCCGCCCGTAAAGAGCAAGGCAAACGGCGTCGAGGATCGTACTCTTTCCGGCGCCGGTGGGGCCGGTGATGGCGAAGATGCCGTCCGAAGCGAATGCCGGGTGCGTCAGGTCGATATGCCATTCTCCGACCAGCGAGTTCAGATTCTTGAAGCGTATTTGCAGTATTCTCATCGGAACCCCCTCTACTCCGCCCGCACATCGTCGTCGTAAAGAGACGACAGCGTTTCCCGATAGGTCCGGAGCAGTTCCGGCCGCTGCTCTTCGGGTACTTCGTGAACTGCGAGGCATCGCTCGAACACGTCGTCCACGTTCAGGTCGTCGAGCGTTTCCTCTTCATGGATTCGGCCAAGCACGCAGTCGATGATGCGGTTGTTCTTGATCCGGAGAACCTCCAGTTGCGTACCGGAAAGAGCGGCTTCCACACGTTCACGCAAATCGCCGACGACGTCGCCGCCTTCGTACGCCACTTCGAGCCAGCATCGGGCGCCGGTCAGAGAGAGTTCAAGAATACGGCTTAAGATGCTGTTCCAGTCTCCCTCGACGCGCTCGAGTCGTTGAAAAACGGGCACGTCGAGCAGCCGCACGGAGGGCGCGGCGCCAAGGAATTCGATCAGACAAAGGCTCTTCCGCTGCCGTGCCTCTCCGAAGCCCATTGGAAGCGGCGAACCGCTGTACCGGACGGTTTCGGAGCCGTTCACTCTTTGCGGAACGTGAAGGTGTCCAAGGGCCACGTAGTCGAAGCTCTCGGGGAAAATTTCGGCGGTCACGCGGGCCAGAGAACCGACGTAGAGTTCGCGCACTCCGTCGCCGTCGGCGGTCTGTCCGCCCGCCGTAAAAAGGTGCCCCATGGCGACGACCGGAATACCTGCGCCGAGCGTCCGCCGCTTCTGTTCGGCCAGTTCGGCGACGGTTGCGTAATGAGAGCGGATCCCCTCGATCAGCTTCCGTTCCTTGTCCTCGACGCTCTCCCCGGCCTCCGAGAGGCGGATATCCCTGTCCCTGAGGTACGGCACGGCGCAGACGATCAG
>LVBO01000022.1 GCA_001604435.1 Synergistales bacterium Syner_01 | reverse complement strand
AAGCTCGGGATCACTTTCCTCTTCGTGACGCACGATCAGGAGGAGGCCCTGAGCATGTCCGACACCGTGGTGGTGATGCGGAACGGATCCGTCGAGCAGACGGGCGCGCCCGAAGAGCTCTACGAACGGCCGAAAAACGCCTTCGTCGCCGGATTTCTGGGCGAGACGAACATCGTCGAGGGGCGGATCCGCGCCGTCGAGGACGGGGAAGCCGTGCTCGTCCTCGAACAGGAGGAACGGAGCTTCCGGATTCCGAATCCCGGGTACGCTCCCGGCGACGCCTGTTCTCTCTCGGTACGGCCCGAACGAATCCGAATCGCGACGTCTCCGGAAGACGGGGACGTCTGGCTGCGCTGTACCGTGAGGGAGCGGGTCTACTCCGGATCGCTCATCAGAACGATCGCGACGACCGTTGCCGGCAAGGATATTCTCGTCGACGAATCGCTCGAACAGCGGAGCCGCTCCGCCGACGGGGCCGAGGTCTTCGCCGCATGGAAGCCGGAACACGCCGTCCCGCTCCGGGCATAGGGAGGACCGAAGCATGAGAGAACGAACCGCCGGAGCGCGTCTCCCCGGCATGCTCGTCACAATACTCCCCGCCGCGATCTGGATGACGACCTTCTTCGTCGTCCCCCTGCTGCTGATCGTCGCCGTCAGCTTCTGCACCAGGGGCGAGGTCGGCGACATCGTCTACACGTTTACGGCGCACAACTACGCGAAGCTCCTCCACCCTCTGTACGGGAGCATCTTCGTGAAGTCGCTGGTCATCTCCTTCTTCACCACGCTCTTCTGCCTGCTCTTCGGCTACCCGTTCGCCTTCTTCGTGGCCACCGCGGGGAAGCGTCTGCGCCCGCTGCTGCTGACGCTGGTCATGCTCCCCTTCTGGACCAACTCGCTGGTCAGAACCTACGCCATGATCATCCTGCTGCGCACGGAGGGGATTCTGAACACGCTGCTCCGGTGGGCCGGGCTGATCGACGAGCCGCTGCGCCTGATGTACAACAATACCGCCGTGATGATCGGGATGGTGTACATGATGTTTCCGTTCATGGTCCTTCCTCTATACGCCTCCATCGAGAAGCTGGACATGCGGCTGCTGGAAGCGGCGGACGATCTCGGCGCGACCCCGCTGCGAAAGTTTCTGCACGTCGCGCTCCCGCTGACGAAAGCCGGGATTCTGTCGGGCTGCCTGCTGGTCTTCGTCCCCTCGCTCGCGCTCTTCTTCGTCACCGACCTCATGGGGGGGAGCAAGGTCGTGCTGATGAGCAACCTCATCAAGAACCAGTTTCTCACTGCCAGGGACTGGCCCTTCGGTTCCGCGGTCTCGGTCGTCCTGATCCTCGTGATGATCGCGACGATCGCGCTCTATCTCCGTCACGGCGGCAAAGTCGACGGCAAGGAGGCGATGTAGCGCATGAAGAAGCCGAACAGCTTCGTCCGGCCGCTCTACCTGGTCCTGGTCTTCGCGCTGCTCTATCTCCCCATCGTGACGCTCATGGCCTTCTCGTTCAACGAATCGAAGCTGAACGCGGTGTGGACGGGGTTCACCTTCAAATGGTACGAAAGTCTGCTGCAGAACGAAAGCGTCCTCGAAGCGGCGCGAAACTCGTTCTCGGTCGCCCTCGTCAGCACGGCCGTCTCGGTGGTCATCGGAACCCTGACCGCCCTGGGGCTTTACAGGTACAAGTTCAGGGGGAAGGGGCTTCTGGACGCCGTGCTCACCATCCCCATCATCATCCCGGAGATCGTCATGGGGATCTCGCTGCTCGCCTTCTTCTCCATCGTGCGCCTTCCGCTGGGGAGGCTCACCCTGATCGTCGCCCACGTCACCTTCAGCGTGGCGTACGTCGTCGCGGTGGTGAAAGCGCGTTTGGACGGATACGACAAATCCCTCGAGGAGGCCGCCGCGGACCTCGGGGCGACGCCGCTGAAGATCTTCTTCAACGTCACGCTGCCCGTCATCATGCCGGGCGTCGTCGCGGGCGCGTTCCTTGCGTTCACTCTCTCGCTGGACGACGTCGTCATCAGCTTCTTCGTCGCCGGACCGCAGAGCACGACGCTGCCGCTCAAGGTCTTCTCGATGGTGAAGTTCGGCGTGACGCCCGAGATCAACGCGCTCTCCACCATCATCATGTTCGTCACGCTCTCCGCCGTCGGCCTCTCCTTGGTCCTGCGAAAGGTGAATCTCAGCGTCGGAAAGATCGGCGGTCTCCTCGCGGCGATCGCGATCCTGACGGGCGGGACGGGGTACGGCGTCTGGGCTTTCGGGAAGGGGCCGCAGACGCCTCCGGAGACGCTGAGCATCTTCAACTGGTCGGAGTACCTGCCGCACTCGGTCATCGAGAAGTTCGAACGGGCCTACAACGTCAGGGTGCACTACAGCACCTTCTCGTCGAACGAGGAGATGCTCGCCAAGCTCATGGCCGGCGGCGGCGTGTACGACCTCGCCGTCGCCAGCGACTTCATGGTCGAAATCCTGAAGAAGCAGGATCTGCTCCTCACGGTGCGCAAGGAGAACGTCCCCAACCTGTCGAACATCGGGGCGCAGTATATGGGTCTCCCCTTCGACCCGGAGAACGAGTACAGCCTTCCGTACATGTGGCTGGCCGGGATCATCGCGTACGACGCCTCGAAAATTCCCGAGGGGACGATCGAGGGGTACGCGGATTTGTGGAAGCCCGAGCTGAAGCTCTCTCTGACGATACTCGACGACCAGCGGGCCATCATGGGAATCACCCTGAAGACGCTGGGCTACTCGCTGAACGAGACCTCTCCGGAGGCGCTGGAGAAGGCCCGCGAGGCGCTGAAGGCGTTGCAGCCGAACGTGAAATCCTACGACAGCGACAGCCCCAAGACGAGCCTGATCAACGGGGAGGCCAAGGCCATCTTCGCGTGGGGGGCCGAAGGCAACCTCGCGCTGAGGGAGAATCCGAACGTCCGGTACGTCGTGCCGAAGGAGGGACTCTTCCTCCAGCAGGACAACTTCGTGATCCCGAAGTCCGCGAAGAACGTCGCGGCGGCGGAGCTGTTCATGAACTTCATCATGGACCCGGAGATCAGCGCGGAGATCTCCGCGCACTTCCCCTACGGAAACCCCAACGTCGAGGCCTATCAGTACATCGACCAGGAGATTCTGGAGGATACGGCGGTCTACCCGCCGGAGGACGAGGTGCGGAGGGGAGAGTACCTGCGGGATATCGGAGAAGCCGTGCTCCTCTTCGACCTCATCTGGTCGGAAGTGAAACAGTAGCCGGGGGGACGGCATTCCATCGGGAAAAGAAGAGCGCGCACCGACGCTTCCTGGTCGGCGCGCGCTCTTGTTTCGGCAAGGACGACGGGAGAGGGCTAGGCGCGCTCTTTCCGCTCCTCCTTCAGGAGCGAGAACATCCACTGGTTCTGGTACTGCCCGCGCGCCCATTCGTACTGGCGCAGCGTGCCTTCGAGGGTGAACCCCGCCTTCTCCAGGAAGCCTCTCGACCGTTGGTTTCCCTCGGTCACCAACGCCTCGACACGGTTCAGCCCCATAGGGCCGAAACCGTACTCCAGCGCGGCGGAGACAGCTTCGCTCATGAAGCCCCGCCGCCACATCACGGAGTCGAGTTCGTACCCCATCTCGGCGCGTCCGTGCTCTTTCTTCCAGTTGTGGAAGCCGCACGTTCCGAGCACCGTTCCGTCGGAGCGCAGCGTGATCGCCCAGCGCACACCTTCGCCGGAGGCGTGCAGCCCCTGCAGAATGGCGATCATCTCCTCGCTCTGGCGCAGCTCGGTAAAGGGATCCAGGACGAGATACTCTATGACGAGCGGATCGGTCCAGATCGCGTGCAACCGTTCGGCGTGCGACGGTTCGATCGCGCATAGCCGCAGACGGGTCGTAAGAAGCTCGGGAAAAGGAGTATTCTGTTCTGACATCGGTACCTCCGTGATAGGGACATCCCTCTTGAGGGGGAAAAAATAGAAAGGCACTCTTCCACGTTGAGAGAGCCTTCGCAACATCGCACGAGAAAAAGGCGAACCGGGAAAACCCGATCCGCCCTTCGTTTCTTTATTTTGTTTCTTTAGACGACGGCCTTTCCGGAGGCCTCCACGGCGTAGACTCCCTTGAGCGCGGCGACGAAGAGTGCGAGCGCCGCCATGTAGAGCGCCATTCCGGACTCCTCCGATCTTCCGGCAAGGAGAACCGCTACCGGCGCGACTGCGGATAGGAGCACGCACAGACGGAACATGAAGCCGAGAAGCGCGCCGTGCTCGGCTCCTCCGCCGAAGGAGGCGAAGATGGCCCCCATCAGGACAAGGCAGACGGGAAGGAAAAAGACCAGCCATGAAGGAGCGGCCATGCAGCCCGAGAGCGAGGCCAGAGCTCCGGGAGCGTTCAGGACGAGGAAAAGGAAGACGGCCGAGAGCATCGCCATCTGCGCGGCCAGAAGTTTTTGGTGTGCGCCGACGATCGTCGTGCCCCGGTCCGTCCGTCCGGTCGCCAGGAATGCATGGCTCATTCCGGAGAGGACGAAGAGAAGAAGGAAGAAAAAGGATCCCCGGAACGCGACGAACGCACCGTACGTGTCGGTGCTTTCGGAGAGTCCGGAGAGCGTGACGGCCATCGGCACGATAAGGAAACCGATGAACGAGAGCAGGACGATGATCGAGTGTCCGGCCCGGAGGAGAAGCCGCGCCAGATCCGACGTTCCGCCTCCGGCCACGTAGCGCACCGTCATGAGCAGCATGAGAGCGGCGAAGACCGCGCCCAGGCAGGACCATGAAAGGCCCGGAACGGTCGGAAGGACATCGAGCAAGCCGATGCGGACTCCCGGGAAATCGACGATCAGGATGTCGGCGAAGAAAAGGAGAAAAGCTGCCGGATAGTAGAAGAGGAGTGCGCCGGCTGAAGCGGACGTGTCTTCTGGACGAAGGGTTGTGCTTGTCATTGGAGAACCTCCTCGAAATAAAAATAAGTGTGGCTTTGGCATTTGCTGCCGCTCTGATTATACAGAAAAAAGCTTAAAAATCAACATCGGTACAAGAGCGCTCCCCATTATTTGTTTCATGAATGGCGTTCTTGACGGAAGCGGCCTTCCTGAAGGGGTCCCTGCTTCTAACCAGAGAACGGTACTTACGGAAGAATCCGGAGTAAACGAGTAAAAGAGTCCGGAAAGAATGGAAGTTGACGCTTCCTTGCTCGCCCCGCATCTCCAGTCCTTTTTTCCCGAGAAAACGATCATGAAAACTACGTGCATAGCGTAGTTTTTCCCGCTTACAAACTATTGAGAAGATATTTTGCTTCGAATCCAAGGCTACACCGTTCGAATGCCATCCGACTCCATCTCCTCCACCATCCGATACCCCACGCCGATTTCCGTCACGATATAGTTTGGTTCCGCCGGATTTTCCCTCAATTTCCTTCGAATATTCGCCATATTCACCCTAAGAGACTGAATTTCGTTCGTGTACGGTCCCCAGATTTTCTTTATAATAAAATCATGAGTGAGCACTTTTCCCGCGTGCGTCGACAGGAGGACAAGGATTTTATACTCGATCGGCGTCAGACGCACCTCTTTTCCTGCAACAAAAACACGTCTTTTCTCGTAATCGATCGAAAGATCTCCCACCGCAAACGTATCCATCGTCCCTCGAGTTTCATTCGCATTTCCCCGACCATGACGCATCGCCGTTCTTATTCTGGCCAACAGCTCCCCCGTTCCAAACGGTTTCGTAATATAGTCGTCCGCGCCCAAATCGAGGGCTTCCACTTTTTCACGTTCATGAACACGGGCGGAAACAACAATAACGGGAGTATCGGTCCAGGCTCTTATCGCCTTCAATACCTCTACCCCGTCCATATCCGGCAGCCCTAAATCAAGCAAAATCAAGTCGGGGCAGTGAGAAGCCGTCAGCGCAACGACTTCGCCACCCTTTGCAGTTTTAATCACTTTAAAATTATTAGCTTCTAATATTGCTGAAATGAAACTGCAAATGCTTTCTTCGTCTTCAGCGATCAGGATCAGCTGTTTGATCTGCGTCATCGCAACGCTCCTTCAAGGGCAACATAAACCGGAAAACCGCGCCATGTCCCTCACTTTTATTGAATGCCTCCATTTTTCCTCGGTGTGCTTTTACAATCGTCATACAAACTGTAAGGCCGATTCCCATGCCTCTTGACGAGTCGGCGCCACGTCGGGCATCGGGAATATAACTTTCGAACAGATTAGGCAAAATTTCTTCGGGAATTCCCTCCCCGCTATCGATTACCTCAAAGAAGGCATATCCCTCGTTCTTATATATCTTCACTTCTACCTTAGCGTCCTCCGACGAATGGTTCACGGCGTTTTCCATAAGATTGATCAACACTTGCTCTACAAGCGTACCGTCCATGGGGACCATGAGAAGTTCATCGGGCGCCTTTACGGCAATCTTCCTCCCGGGAAATCTCTTGCGAATGCGGCCGACAGCCTCGGCCACCACTTCCTCGACAGCTTCGCACGTCTTGATCACGCTCGTCGCATCCTCGTTGATGCGCGTAACCGACAGGAGGTTTTCAACCATACGTATCAGCCACTGAGATTCTTCTCGTATGTGAGCGATCAGTTTGTTGCGAGTCGATATATCCAAATCGTTTTCAAGAATTGTTGAACTTGCGCCCCATATACCGGTAAGAGGCGTTCGCAAGTCATGTGAAATAGCTCGCAACAGGTTACTGCGCATTTTCTCCTTTTCAGATGATATAGTCATTTTTCGTTGCTCGTCCGACAACAGCTGCCGCTCCAATGCCATCGCCACTTGGGAGGTGATCGCGCTTAAAAAGAGTCGCCCCCCCTGATCCAGAAGTCCTTCGACGCATGATACCCCGATCACTCCAAGCACCTTGCCCTGAGACACAACCGGTATATAGAGGCCCCTGGCCCCCATAAGCGTATCGGTGCCTGCTCCGGCATGCTTTTGATTCGTAAAGACCCAGTGAGCGACAGCACGCTCCTCGTCCAACATGAGCGACGACGCCCGCGCTTCCGAGGGATACTTAAGAAACGAGCCCGCAAGCGAACCATCGGAACCCAAGGTATAGAAAACGGCGGAGCGATTGAACAGCTTTACCAGGTACTCATTGGCTATTGAAACGATGTTTTCTATCCCTCTCGCTGCGAGAAGCTTCTTGTTGATCTCGTACAATACTTCCACACGGTGGACCCTCTCCACGGCGTATCGCATCTGCGCTTTTATCCGCAGAGTCAAAGCGCTTGTGATCAGAGCTACAACAAGCATAATCACAAAAGTTACAGGATACCCCGGCTGTATTGTATAAAATGTAAAATACGGCACGGTAAAAAAGAAATTAAAAGCAAGCACGCTTGCTATGGACGCCACGATCCCGTAAAAATACCCGTCGGTGACTCTCGATACAACCAGAACAGAGAGGATATACAGCATAATGATATTGTGATCGCCGATTCCGAAGGCACGAAATCCCGTTGAAAGGAGCGTCGCCGCCGTCAGCAGGAAAACGGTCTTCAAAAAATCCCACCAGGAAAAAAAGAAATCTCTCCCCATGTAACGCCTGCGGGGAGGACGGTACGTTTTCCCTGGAAGCCTACCGGGGATGATGTGAACTTCCACGTTGGGTAAAAGGGCGATCAACCGGTCTTCAAAATCCTTTTCGTAAAAATTTTTCAGCGTTCGTTTATTTCTGCCTTTGCCGACGACGATATTCGTAACTCCTGACAACTTGACATATTCCGCAACAACAGCCGCGATATCGTCGCCGTTGAGTGTCGCTATCTCCGCTCCCAGGCGTTCCGCCAAATCCAGATTGGCACGAATGCTTTTTCGTTCACCCTCCGGAAGCCTCTCGTCATCCATTCTTTCCACATGCACCGCTACCCACGGGGCGCGAAAAGCCTCGGCGGTTCTCGCCGTCCAGCGGATGCACTTCGCCGACGACGGAGAGGGCCCCACGCACACCAACATTTTTATTCCGGCCGGCTTTTCCGTTAATCCCCGCTCGTTCATATTTTCGTGGCTGATTCTATCCGCAATCTTGCGAACGGCCAGCTCTCGTAAAAGGCACAAATTCTCATAGGTAAAAAAATTATGCAGAGCCGTCGCGACACGCTCGGGCCGATAGACTTTTCCTCCTTCGAAGCGCCGTAAGAGTTCATCGGGTTCAATGTCTATAAGCTTGATTTTTTCCGCGTGATCAAAAAAATAGTCGGGAATCGTTTCAAATACGTTTACATTTGTAATGTCGCGCACCACATCATTCAAGCTTTCGATATGCTGCACATTGACTGTAGTATAAACATCGATACCGGCATTGAGCAGTTCTTCCACGTCCAGATAACGCTTTCTGTTGCGCACTCCCTCGACGTTGGAATGAGCGAGTTCGTCCACCAGGATCACTTCGGGCTTTCGTTCCAGAGCCGATTCGAGATCGAACTCTTGAAGCCGTATGTTCTTATAACTCACGGACAAGGGGGGCAATACGGGCAGCCCTTCCATCAACTCCATGGTTTCCGGTCGAGTATGCGGCTCGACGTACCCGACCAAAACATCGACGCCGTTTTTCAACAGCTCTCCGGCCTCGTCGAGCATGGCGTACGTCTTGCCGACACCCGCGGCGTAGCCGAAAAAAATCTTCAACTCTCCTTTGGCGCGATTCTCTTTTTTTTCAAGAGTTGCCAACAACACGTCCGGATCGGGTCGCCGATCGTCATCGATCATCGTTTCATCGCCTCCGGTTTTTCAAGCAACCCATCCAGCGCCAGGTTCACCTTCAGCACATGCACCGCGGGTTCGCCCCAGAAACCCAGAAATCTTCCGGAGGCGTATCGTTCGATGACTTCTTTAACCGCCTCTTCGCTCATGCTCCTCGCTCTGGCGATGCGCGGGATCTGATACTCGGCGGCTTCGGGAGTGATAAACGGATCGACTCCGCTCCCGGACGCGGTCACTAAGTCCGCAGGAATTTCCCTCGTATTGTCGGGATCGATCTTACGAAACCAGTCGACTCTTCTTTGAACGAGTTTTTTTTGCTCCTCGGCAAACGGAGACAGATTGGTGGTTCCCATCGGTCTGCCTATCAAATACTCCGACTTTGAAAACTCCTGCGCAATCAACAGCGAACCGCTTTTCTTAGAAAAACCGTCATTGGATTCGATTGAAACGACGCTGCCGTTCGCCTGCTCGGGGAAAAAAGCCCGGGCGAAGAAGGTCACAAAGGCCGGATAGACAATGCCGCAGAGCGCCGTCATCGCTACGAAACAAACAAGAGCCGGCTTCACGTTTTTTATAAATTTTCGCATTTTCCCGTCCTCCCTAAACGAAGCCGGAGATCGACAACAGCACGTCGATCAGCTTAATCGCAAGAAACGGCGCGATAACGCCTCCCGCTCCGTACACCATGATATTTCTTTTCAACAGCTTTCCGGCGGGCATTTCACGATACTTGACGCCTTTCAACGCCAACGGAATCAAAGCGACAATGATCAATGCATTGTAGATGATCGCTGAAAGAACCGCGCTCGCCGGACTCGTCAGTCTCATAACATTCAGCGACATCAAGTGCGGATAAATATTTGCAAAAAGCATCGGTATAATCGCAAAGTATTTCGCCACATCGTTCGCCACGCTGAAGGTAGTGAGCGCGCCTCGTGTCATCAGGAGCTGTTTTCCGATCCTTACGATGTCTATCAGTTTCGTGGGACTCGAATCCAAATCCACCATGTTCCCCGCTTCCTTGGCCGCCTGGGTTCCCGTATTCATCGCAACCGCCACATCCGCCTGAGCGAGAGCGGGCGCGTCGTTTGTTCCGTCGCCGGTCATCGCAACAAGATGTCCTTGCGCTTGATACTTTCGTATTAAATGCAGCTTCGCTTCAGGAGTCGCTTCTGCAAGAAAGTCGTCCACGCCGGCCTCCGCAGCGATCGCGGCGGCCGTCATCGGATTGTCTCCGGTGATCATGATCGTCTTGACGCCCATTTTCCGCAGATCTTCAAAACGTTCCTTGACTCCGTTCTTCACTATATCCTTCAGATGCACAACTCCCAGCACTCTTCCGTTTTCGGCGACCACCAGAGGAGTGCCTCCCGAGTCCGCCACGCGCTTGACGATGGCCGCGCACTCCGCCGAGTAGTCTCCGCCTTTTTCGAACACGTACCTTTTTATCGCCTCGTCGGCCCCTTTACGAATTTCTTTGCCCTGATAGTCGACACCGCTCATCCTTGTTTTCGCCGAAAATTCAAAAAAATTCGCGCCGAGTTTCGAAAGATCGCGCCCCCTGATACCGAACCGCTCCTTGGCGAGCACAACTATACTTCTGCCCTCCGGAGTTCCATCGGCCAGAGAGGAGAGCTGCGCGGCGTCGGCAAGTTCGCGTTCGGTCGTTCCTTTCAGCGGAAGAAACTCGGAGGCTTGTCTGTTGCCGAAGGTGATCGTTCCCGTCTTGTCCAACAAAAGCACATCCACATCGCCCGCCGCCTCGATGGCTCGCCCGCTCATCGCCAGCACGTTGGCCATATTCAAACGACTCATGCCGGCGATCCCGATCGAAGAAAGAAGCGCGCCGATCGTTGTGGGCGCGAGGCAAACAAACAGCGCTATTATATTTGTGACGGATATGGCGCTCCCTCTTCCGGCTTGGTCGCTTGCGAACTTGGAGAAAGGCGCCAAGCTCGCGGTCACCGCGAGAAAAACTATGGTAAGCGTCACGAGCAGAATTTGAAGAGCGATCTCATTCGGCGTTTTTTTTCGGGAAGCGCCTTCCACCATAGCGATCATCTTATCGAGAAAACTGCTCCCCGGTTCGGCTGTCACCCGGATAACAAGCCAGTCGGAAACCAATGTCGTGCCGCCCGTGACGGCGCTTCTATCTCCTCCCGATTCGCGAATGACCGGCGCGGACTCCCCGGTGATGGCGCTTTCATCGACGGATGCGGCGCCTTCGATCACCTCGCCGTCCATCGGTATCTGCTCGCCGGCTTTCACATAGACGATATCGCCTTTCTTTAAATCGCTGGAAAAAATTTCGACGTATTCCTCATGATTTGAACTTTTTTTCAGCTTCTTTGCCTTCACTTCCTTTCGAGCTTTTTTCAAACTTTCGGCCTGCGCCGCTCCTCTCCCTTCGGCCACGGCTTCCGCGAAATTGGCGAAGAGGACGGTGAACCATAACGCACCCCCGATCGCAAGGATATACCCGGAACTTTCGTCCTTGATTCCCGCGAGCGAGAGGGCGTACAGAACAGTTGTGCAAATAGCCCCGACATACACCATCAGCATGACTGGGTTTTTGAGCTGAACACGAGGAGCAAGTTTCAGAAAAGAAAGCATTATCGAATGAACAACGATGTCTTTGCTTATGATTGTTTCCTTCATCGCATATCGCCTCGTTTTTAACTTATTGAAAAGAAATCCGCTATCGGCCCGAGCGCCAAAGCTGGTAAAAAAGAGAGCGCCCCTACGATAAACACAACGGCGATAAGCGCCCCTACAAACATCGAATCGCAGGTCGACAGGGTTCCTTCGTTGATCGCCACGCTCTTTTTCCGCGCAAAATTCTCCGCAAGAAAGACTGTCGCCACCATGGGAATGAAGCGCACAAGCAGCATGATGATTCCCCCCACGACGTTCGAGAACACCGTGTTCGCATCGAATCCTGCGAAAGCGCTGCCGTTATTGTTGCCCATGGAAGAAAAAGCGTACAGAATTTCGGAAAATCCGTGAGCGCCGCTATTGGTCAACCATTGCGCCGCATCCGGCATCATTGCGGCGGAGGCCGTTCCGAAAAGCGTCAATAACGGAGGGAGAAGAACAATTACACACACCATCTTCATGTCGAACGGATCGATCTTTTTTCCTAAATACTCGGGCGTACGCCCGACCATCAGACCCGCGATGAACACCGTCAACAGAACGAAAGCCAGCATGCCGTACAGTCCGCTCCCGACGCCGCCGAAAACGATTTCCCCGAGCTGCATCAGGAACATGAGAATCATACCGCTCAAAGGGGAATAGCTGTCGTGCATCGAATTGACCGATCCGTTCGAAGCCGCGGTGGTTGCAGTGGCCCACAAGGCCGACGTTCCCACGCCATGCTGCACTTCCTTGCCTTCCATATTGCCGGAGGCTTTCACCCCGTCGTAAACGGGGGAGAGAAAATGCTCCCCCGCCGTCACCGCGGCAAGAGATATGACGAAGAAAAGCATCATGGCGATATAGATCGCCCTCCCCTGCCTTGCATCCTTGACTGCTTTTCCGAAGAACACACATTGAGCCGCAGGAATCAGGAGGATGGACAGAAGTTGTAGAAAATTCGAAAATCGCGTCGGATTCTCCAGCGGAAAGGAAGAGTTGACGCCGAAAAAACCGCCGCCGTTCGTTCCAAGCTGCTTTATGGCGACTTGGCTCGCCGCCGGCCCCGATGGAATGATTTGCATTCCGCCCTCCAACGTCGAAACTTCGGTATACGGATCGAAACTCTGAACTACCCCCTGCGATACCAGGAGCAGGGCGAGGACGACGGAAAGGGGAAGCAGAATATGAAGCGTGATTTTTGTCAGATCCACCCAGAAGTTTCCGACGGTCTCCTTGTTCTTAGAGAAAACTCCCCTGACCAGGGCGAACAACACCGCGATTCCCGCCGCCGCCGATACGAAGTTCTGCACGGCGAGCCCCAGCGTTTGAGAGAGATACGAGAGCGTGGATTCGCCCGAATACGCTTGCCAGTTCGTATTCGATACAAAACTTGCGGATGTGTTGAAAGCCAGGTGCCATGTCGTTCCTGCCAATCGTTCGGGATTCAGGGGTAAAAAACCCTGCATCATTTGCAGTCCCCAGAGGAAAAGAAGAGAGACGAGGCTGAACGAAAGAAGCGCGAAAGAGTACTCTTCCGCGCGCATTTCCTCGTCTTCATGAATATCCATGAGATTGTATATTCGTTTTTCCAGAGGAACGAGAGCAGGCGACAACCATGTCTTTTGAGCCGCCATCACCTTGTGCATATATCTCCCCAAAGGGACGGACAAAAGCACGAGCACGACCAAATACACAACTCCCTGCACTACGAAGTACGTCATAGTTCTTCACCTCTGAACAACGCATAAAAGAGGTACGCGAACAAAAAAAACACAAGACAGAGCGCACATGACCAAACTAATCTCATTTCAACCGCCTCCGCTTCGCGCCTTTTTCGTTCCCGCCCCGTAAAGGGGATTTCTCGGCCTTTAACGTACTGCGGGACATCCCAAGGCACATGATCGATTACATAGAACGGGGCATGATTACGCTTTTTGAGAACAGCGAACCCCGTCGATGCAGCGATATTATAGCTATTTACGAATAAAGATAGGATAATAAAAAGAGGATGGAGAATTAAGACCGCATAAAGATGCTTAAGAAAAATGTTGTTGCAATGAGAAGAAGTTTCCTTGATGGAGCGCGTGCACCGACTAAATACAAAAGGAGCGCCCGAGGACTTCGGATGCCCGCGGATGAAGAAAGGAGCTACGATTCACGCCGCCTCTTCCGAAGAGTAACCGCATCACTCTTCGACCCACTTCTCCAGATCCTCCCTCTCGCCCGCGACAAAGATCATGTCGGTCGCCTCGATGACGGTTTCCGCTCCGGGGATAAAACGCTCCCCGGCACGGTTGACGCTCAGCACCACCGCATTGTAGCGCGCCCTGAAGTTCAGTTCGGGCAGGGTCTTCCCCACCATCTCGGGAAGGGGGCGGATCTCCCCGACGTAGAAGCGCGATCCGGGCACCTGGGCGAAGTGCGACATCCAAGGGTGCACCAGCAACAGAGCCAGACGCTCTCCCATGTCCCGCTCCGGGAAGACGACGCGGTTGGCCCCAACGCGGGCCAGAACCCGCGCATGGACGGTGTTCTGCGCTCGCGCGATGACGTACGGTATCTCCAGATCCTTGAGAATGGTCGTCGCCAGGATGCTGGCCTCGATGTTGCCCCCGATCGCCACGATGCCGATGTCCGCCTCTTTCGCGCCGACCTTCGCCAGCGCCTCGGAGTCCGTGACGTCCGCCTGCACGGCGAGATCGACGATGTCCGCCATTTCCTCGACGGACTGTCGCGAACGGTCCAGAGCGATCACCTGCCTCCCCTGCTCGGCGAGCGTCTTGCAGAGGGACTGTCCAAAACGTCCGAGTCCCGCGACCAGGACGACTTTCTCTTTATTGTTCACTCTTCATACCTCCTAACCTATCGGAATTTCCGCGTCGGGATAGGATACCTTGCCCTTCGTCACCGGCTTCAAAAGTCCGTACAAAAACGTAACGATGCCGACGCGCCCCCAGAACATCAGGAGCATAAGTACAATCTTGCCGGCGTCGCTCAACTCCCCTGTGATCCCCAGCGAGAGACCGACCGTTCCCATCGCCGACGCCGTCTCGAAGAGCAGCGATCGGAAGGGGAACGGCTCGAGCGCCGCGAGCGCGGCCAGCCCCAGTCCGATGGTGCCGAGGTAGAGGACGACGACCGTAACGGTGCGCTGAAGTATCCTTATAGAAATTCGTCTGTTCCATAGATTGATCTCGGAGTTTCTCCTGAGATTGTTCCATGTCGAAACCAGCAGCACGGCGAGCGTCGTCGTCTTGAATCCTCCCCCCGTGGAGCCGGGAGAAGCGCCCACGACCATCAGCAGTATCAGGAGGAAGACGCCGGCGGAGGAGAATGTCGCCGGGGCGACCGTATCGAATCCGGCGGTCCTCGGGGTGATGCTCGCGAAGAGACCGTTCCAGACCTTCCATCCGCCGGACAGTCCCGCGAACGCATGGTTCCACTCGCAGAAGACAATGAAGAGCGTCCCGAAGAACACGAGTCCCGCCGTCGTAACGAGAACAAGCTTCGGGAGCATCGAGAGCCTCTTCTTTTCGCGAACGGCCATCATAAGTTCCGAAAGCACCATGAATCCAAATCCCCCGAGGACGATGAGCGCCATGACCGTTCCCGGAATCAGAAGACTCCGCGAAAATCCCGCCAGGCTGTCGGAAAAGAGGGAGAATCCCGCGTTGCAGAAGGCGCTGACGCTGTGGAACACCGCATAGCAGAGCGAACGCAAGGGAGAAAAACCGGCGCGGAGAAACCCGGCGTAGAGAAAGAGCGCCCCTATCGCCTCTACGGTGATGGTCAGCAGGAGAACCCGCCGAAGGAAACGCACCACACCCGCAGGCGTCTCCATGCCGAAACCGCCGGCGAGGAACATCCGTTGCCGCAGTCCAATTCTCTCCCGCATCAGAAGGGAGAGCGCCGTCGTCGCCGTCATCACCCCGATGCCGCCGAGTTGAATGAGCAGCAGGACAACGACTTGAGAGGCCGGCGTCAACTCCTTTCCCGTGTCCACGACGACCAGCCCCGTGACGCAGACAGCCGAAGTGGCGGTAAACAGCGCGTCCACGAACCGGAGAGGATGCGAGCGCGCATTAAAAAGCAACAACAACAGAGTTCCTGCACCGATAAGCAGCAGGAACCCTGCGACGAGTTTCCGTTCTATTGCCAGCGAGGTAAACGCTCTGAACGCTATATGACGACCCCCTCCCGGAATTGTGTTTTCCGGGCATTCCTATCTTAGTGGTTTCTTTTCCGGAAAAGCAGAATCAGTGTGCCTGCAACCATTTAACGGCGTCGCTCTCGGAAAGAGCGGTTTCGCCCGCGGATACGACGACCTTGTTGTCTTCGCCGTATAGTATATCCGACTCGTCCTGAAAGTACAGGTGCAGTTCGCCGTTTTCCTCGAGCGAACACGAGGCGTTTGCCTCAAGAAGATCGCCCAGACAAAGCAACATGGTGCATCTCCTCCGTTTCCTCGTAGAGCTCCGTGAACCGCTCCAGAAGTTCCGTCATTTTCGACTTCTTTTTCGGAGATTCCTCCGCCCTGGCGCCGTTCTCCAGGATGTCCAGCGCATGGATGAGGGATTTCCTGCACACGCCCCAACGCTCCCGGAAGGCGGTGCATGAATCGCCCTCCTGAAGCAAAGCGCGAAGCTCCTCGATCTTGATGGATCGTGCCAGCGGGCTGCGCCGCAGTTCTTCGATCCGCTCCGGAATCAACGAATCCGCACATTGGCTCAACAGAAAACATGCGTCGATGATGTCGCCCGACAATCCAGCCCTCTTCAGCATGAGAAGGGTTATCTCGTTCCGGTGAAGGGAATGCGCCGCTTCAACTATATCCGCGTCCGCTCCGTTCAGTCGCAGCCTCTCCATCACGGAGCACACTCCGATGTCTTGGGTTGTCAAAAAGCACCCTCCTGTTTTCGATGCATTACTTTCGATGTTTCAAACGTATGCTACCAGCAGGGGGGTAAAGGCTCCGTCAAGAAACGTGGCCTCGATATAAAGTTTTCATAAAGCCGATGGTCATTCGAGGGTGAAACGGAACCCCACTCCTGGTTCCGTATGGATAAAGCGCGGCAGGGACGGCGCGGGCTCGATCTTTTTTCTCAGGTTGCTCACGTGAACCCGGAGAAGCTGGGGATCGCGCTCCTCCTTGTCGTCCCAGAGCTTCTCCATCAGCATGCGGTAGGTGACGACGCAGTCGACGTTCTGGACGAGAAGCGCGAGGATTTCGAACTCGGTGCGCGTCAGGGAGGCTTCCTCCCCCTTCAGAAAAACCTGTCTTCTGGCGAGGTTGACGACCAGATCTCCGGCGCGGAGTTCCGGAGGCGAAACGACTCTCGATTCCGCTCTCCGCAGAAGCGCCCGTATCCGCGCCAGAAGTTCGCCTGCTTGGAACGGCTTCGTCAGATAGTCGTCGGCCCCGGCGTCCAGGGCATGTATCTTGTCGGCCTCGTTCCCCCGCACGGAAAGGATAAGGATGGGCGCGGTCATCCAGGAGCGCAGCTCGGTGCAGACATCCTGTCCGTCCATGTCGGGGAGCGCCAGGTCGAGGACGATCAGCTCGGGATTCGTCTCGATGGCCGTTTCGATCCCCTCGGCGCCGGTGGCGGCGAGGGCAACCTCGTACTTCCTGGCGGAGAGAATCGACTTGAGAGCCCGCCTTATGGACTCCTCGTCGTCGATCACCAAAACTCTGACGTTTCGTTCCGGCGCGCTTGTCATCGCTTCATTCCTCCGTTTCCATGACATGCGTCGCGGGAAGCCGGACGACGATACGGGTTCCCGCGGGCGTATTGTCCTCTATATGGATACTTCCTTCGTGGACTCTGGCGATCTCCATCGCTATCGGGAGCCCGAGCCCCGTTCCGCCGGGAAGGCGGTTCGAAAACGTCCCCCTGAAAAACCTTTCGAAGACCAGGCTCTTCTCTCCGTCGGGTATGCCGGGTCCCTCGTCAGCGATCCATGTGAAAAACCCTTCGTCTGTGCTTCGCACGCCCACGGCCACCGGACTTCCGGCAGGGCTGTAGGAGAGCGCGTTCTCCAGCAGATGCATCAGCAGCCTTCCCCACTGCTGAAAATCGACCAGTATGAGCGGCGTATGTTCGGAAAGGTCGACCCGGACCCGCTCGCGATCCGTCTTGTCGAGTCTGAAGAGCACCCAGCCCAGCACCTCGCCGGGCTCCACCCATTGCAGATCCGGCTTCCACGCCTCGGCGGCAAGACGCGATAGTTCCAGCAGAGAGCCTATGGAGTGCGAGAGCCTGTCGAGATCTTTTTTGACCGAGAGCAGCTCCTGCCGCACGCGCGAAGGCTCCGGTTCGGCATCCTGTTCCAGAAGCCCCGAGATCGTGGCCGTCAGCGAGGAGAGAGGCGTCTTCAACTCGTGCGAAACCGACGAAAATATCGCCGACTTCAGCTTGTCTCCCTCCTTTAGGGTCCGAGCCTGCCGCGCCGACTCGTCGAGGCGACTCCGTTCGAGAAACGTCCCGGCCATACGCGCGGCGGCGAAGAGAAGCTGCACTTCGTTCCAGCCGTACGGCTTTCGGCTTCTTCGTTCTCCGACGTGGAGTATGCCCTCGATTCCCGACGACGAGAGCACCGGAAGAAACACATCTCCTCTCGACACGGCGGAAAAAATTGACGAATGCGACGCGGGGTTGTCGCTCCCCCCCGAACTCCACGAGCGGGCGACATCCGGCGCGGGAGACGCCACCCCTTTCCGGTTTTCGACCACCCAATCGAGAAAATCCTCCTCCAGAGG
Organism: Synergistales bacterium Syner_01; assembly: GCA_001604435.1. Classification (GTDB taxonomy): domain Bacteria; phylum Synergistota; class Synergistia; order Synergistales; family Aminobacteriaceae; genus JAAYLU01. The sequence goes on along the minus strand of LVBO01000022.1, from coordinate 1,755 downwards.
ATCCATCGAGAGTTCGTTCTTCTCTCCGAACAGGAGCTTTCGTTTCTCGCCGCCTGAGATCAGATGAAAACGGATGAAGGCCGGAGAGAAAACCGCCTCTATCTCCGAACAGAGCGTCTCCGCCATCTCGAGTGCTCCTTCGATGGCGAGCAGTCTCCCGGTCAGCCTGTTGAGGAGGGCCATCTCCCGCTCCTGGGAGAGCGCCATCGCTTCGCGTTCCCGAAGGCGTCCCGAGGTCAGGCCGATCAAGAGGCCGACGATCAGGAAGACTCCGAGCGAAATCCAGTCCTTCGGATCGTCCACCCGGAACGTGTTGTACGGGGGAAGAAAGAAGACATTCCACGTAAGAAACGACGTTACCGCGGCGACGAAGGACGGCTTCGTCCCCGCGACCGAGGCCACGACCGAGATCACCAGAAGATAGAGAAGAGACCAGTGTCCTTTCCCGAGCAGCTCGCGCCCTGGAATGAACAGCAGCGTTGCGAGCCCCACGAATCCGGGGGCGAAAAAGAACGGATGCGCTTCGGCCCATCGCCTGATTTTCGTCAACATATCTTTCTCCTTATCGCCGCTTGAAGCGGCGGGAAGCACGTACTCCCTCTACCGGGCCTTGAAGAAAGCCGCGAGCATCGTGGTGAAGAGCACCATGCAGACGATGGCCACGGGGTATGCCGCGCCGTACCCCGCGCTGCATTCGTCCGTCCCCGTGGCGTCGATGGCCGCGCCCAGGCCGGGCGTGCTCGTCATCGCGCCGCAGATCGCCCCTGCGAGGATGATCCAGTTGATCTTCCAAACGTAGTGCCCAAGAAAGAAACCGACCATCTCCGCCGCCAGCGCCGCGCCGACGCCGGCGGCGATGAGCAGGAAACCGTGCTCAAGGAAGGCCTTCACCACGCCGCTTCCCGCGTTCAGCCCCACCACCGCGAGGAAGAAACCGAGCGAGATGGCGCGTACCGCCGAGAGGACGCTCTTCTCCATCCGCATCCGCAGCGGGCCGATATGATCGAAGCTCCCGACGCCGAGGGCGAAGAGCAGCGCGCCGCCCGTCGTCCCCAGGCCGACGGAGCCGAGCCGGCCCAGCGGAAGCGAAAGCCCGCCCAATACGGAGCCGCCGATGATGCAGACGACGAAGGAGAGCAGCGAGAACGGCACGGACGCGGGACGCGCGTCGGAAGAAAACGGTTCCGCCGCCTTGCGCTCGAGCGCGAGTTTCTCGCGCTCCTTCGCCACGTCGATACCGAAGAGGGCGGGGATGAGCTGCACGAAGAGCACCACCGCCATGACGCCGAACGGGTAGGCGACGGAGTACCCGATGGTGATATCCGGGGAGCCGCCGGTGGCTTCAAGCGCCGCGCCGAGCCCCGGCGAGCTGGTGAGCGCGCCGGTGTAGGTCCCCGCGATCATGTTCGGCGACGCCGAGCCGGAGAAGAGCATTCCGGCGGCGAGCGTGGCGAGCGCCCCCGCGCCCGTGACGGCGACGGAGAGAAGGATGAACTTCAGCCCGTACCGTTTGACCACCCGCGCGGTGTCCTCCGCGGCCAGCAGGCCGACGGCGACCACGAAAAACATCAGATTCCACGTGAAATATTCGTTCGGAACGGAGTACCCCTGCGCGCCGATGAACAGGCCGACGAAGAGCGCTCCGGAAATGCCGAGGTTGACGCCCCGGACGCCGATCTTCCCGACGAGGATACCCAGAGCGACCGTCAGGCTCATCAGGAAGAGGTGATTCTTGAGAAGGGACTCGAAAAACTC
>LVBO01000219.1 GCA_001604435.1 Synergistales bacterium Syner_01 | reverse complement strand
GCTGAGGACGGCGAGTATCCTGAAGGTGGACGGGGCGTCGCCCAGGAGCGGCGGCAGGATCAAGTTCGGGATTCGGGCGAAGGAGACCGTCCAGGAAAAGACCTGCCCCATCGCGATCAGGATAAAGACGATCGCGGTGACAACGCCCGTCCTGAGAGCGATTTTCGGAATATCGGCAAGGGTGATCGACTTGTAGATGAAGTACTCCAGGATGAACGCATAGAGCACCGAGACCGCGGCCGCTTCCGTGGGGCTGAACACGCCGGTATAGATACCGCCGAAGATGATGACCGGAAAGGTGAAGCTCAGGAGCGCCCGCTTCAGCGCGCTCAGGCGTTCGCCCAGAGTGGCCTTCTCGGCCTGGAGATCCTTGCTGGAAATGAACCACGAATAGACGCAGAAGAAGAACCAGATAAGGAGTCCCGGACCGACGCCCGCGATGAACAGCTCTCCCACGGAACACGCGCCGACGACGCCGTAGACGATCATGTAGACGCTTGGAGGGATAAGGAGGGCGATGACCGCGGCATTGATGATCAACGCCGTGGAGAAGGACGAGGAATACCCGGCTTTCAAAAGGAGCGGACGCAGAGGGCCTCCGATGGCGACCACGGTCGCCTGGGTCGAGCCGGAAACCGCGCCGAAGAGCGTGCACGCCGTCGTCGTGGCGATGGGAAGTCCTCCGCGTTTATGGCCGACGAACTTTACGACGAAGTTGAGCAGGCGCTCCGCGATCTGTCCCGACGTCATAAGGTCCGCGGCGAAGATGAACATCGGCACGGCGATCAGGGAGACCGGCTGTACTCCGCCGATGATCTGCTGCACGAGCATCATCGGATTGACTCCCCTGAAGTAGGTCATCACCGTGGCGAACGCGCCGACAGCAAGAGGAACCATCATTGGGAAACCGAGGAGCAGGAGGACGATCATGGAACCCATAAGCATCAGAAGCATGGCTGTACCTCCTAGATTTCGAACTGCTTTGAAGGATCTTCTTCAAGGCCGTCGACGAGCGTCGGAGAGATGTAAATCTCTTCCTTCATCATGTTCAGGAACCCCGTCCGGAGATACTGAATCCCCGTAAGGACAAAACCGAGAGGCACCCACATAATGATCCAGTAGAGCGGAATCTGGAGACCGAGCGTATGCCGCTTGATCGTGTAGAGATTGAGGGAGTACTTGTATCCGTACCACGCAAGGAAGAACATCAGCCCCCCCGTGGAGAAGGTAATTACGATCATGAGGAGTTTTTTCAGACGGGGGGAGAGTATGTCGAAAATCGCCGTCATCCTTATGTGTACCCCTATTCTTGCCGCATAGCTTGCGCCGATGAACGTCACCCAGACGATGGCGAACTGGGTTACCTCTTCGGCCCAGGTGAAGCTGTAGCTGAAAACATTGCGCCCGATGACGTTGGCGATGGACACCACCGCCATGACGATGATGCTCCACGATATCATGAACTTCTCGAACCTCTCCACGAGGGCGTTTACACGTGTGAAGAATATCATTGCGAGCTCTCCTTCCTTAAACCTTTCGTTTTCCCGCGAAGTCGAAGAGAACCCCGGCTATCCGCTCCACGGAGTCCAGATCGACATATTCGTCCGGCTGGTGAAAAAAGCCTTCGTCTCCGGGGCCGAGAATGGCGAACGGTACGCCGAGAGCCGGGACGAGGATCGACGCGTCGGTGAAGTAGTTCATCCCCGTGAGCCTCCACGGCATCGCTCTCGCCGCATAAATTTCCTCGAGGTTCTTCAGAAGCGGCGAGAGGGAGTGCATCCCGACCGGAGGGCGGTTATTGATGACTTCGACCGCACACTCCTGAAAGAGCCCCGTTCGCTTCATCCTGACGATGACCCCCTGCACTTTCTCCAGAAAGTCGTCGTGATCGACATGCGGAAGCGTGCGGACGTCCATGACGCCTTCGACGCATTCAGGGACGACGTTCGGCATATCCATCCCCTTGATCGAAGTGAGCACGCAGCTCGAATGCTCCAGAAGTTCGTGCCGCTTCTCCCCGCTGAATACGTGGCGGATCTTCTCGTAGAGAGCGAAGAAAGATGCGATAGTGTCGCTCCCCTGTTCCGGCATGGCGGCGTGCGAGCTCTTTCCCGTCATTCGACAGCGCAGCCACAGGGCGCCTTTTTCGGCGAGTCCTATCTTCTCTCCCGTAGGTTTCACAAGAAGCAGCTCTTCGACCCCTCGAAGGAATCCTCCCCCCAGGAGAGTCCTCGCTCCGGTACCCCCAACCTCCTCGTCGGCGGTGAAGCAATACAGAACATCCGTCGGAGGACGCCTGCCGGAGTCGAGCCAGGCGCGCGCGGACAGAAGCATGGAGGTAAGCCCGCCCTTCATGTCTGCCGCGCCCCTTCCGTAGACGCGCGTTCCGTCGGTTTCCGCGCCGAACGGCGCCTTCGTCCACAAAGAGCGCTCGCCCACGGTGATCGTATCCAGGTGGCCGGAGACGGCTCGCTTTCGTGTGCGGTCCTCCCCCGGCACGACAAGTACCAGGGACGCACGGTTATCTCCGTGATCGACCACTATTTTTTCAATACATTCTTCGGGAAAGAGAGAGAGGATGTACCCGACGGCATCTTTTTCGTCGCCGTAGGGCTGCACCGTTCGAATACGGATGAGCTGACGCAGTATTTCCAGGGCCCGCGAGGTATCCAGAGGAACAGGCATTCTATCCCCTCCTTGAGTGTCTCAAGGATACGGGGAAACGTCCTGTTTTACATTAGCTGGTTCGGCCAAATCAGATAAAAGGTTTTTGGCAAATAGTAACAAATTTATCCTTGTAAAAAAGCGGCGCAAGACGGAGGGCGAGCCCCATATCGAAACGCTGCACGGGATCGGAAGAGTCGAATCCAATCCGTTCCCGTAGAACTCCAAGGCGGTATTTCACGGTATTATAATGAAAACGGAGCAACTCGGATGCCGCTCTGACGTTCCAGTTGCACCTCTCCATCACCAGGAGCGTCTCCAATAGTTCCACGGAGGAAGCATCGGTTCCCTCCAGCAGTTCGCCCAGGATCCGAAGGCAAAAGACACGCGCTTCCTCGGTTTCTGAAAGGATGGCTACCAGCTGGTATCCGCCGAGCATATCCCAGAGAATGACGCCTCCGTCACTCCCGAGACTTTCCGAGACCGAAAGCGCTCGTACGGCTTCGTCGTAGCTCCGGCACACCGCGTTCACCCCTCTTTTGACGGCTCCCGCAGCGAAGAGGAAAGAGCGTCCTTTCTTCTGCGGAAGCTCTTCTTTCAGCGAAAGAAGTATGCTCTCAAGAACATCTTTGACTCCGGAAAGGGCCTCCGGTTTTCCGGAGTGGAGCGGAAGGAGAAACACCGGCATCTTTGTATAAAAAACACAAAATGACTTTGGGAAAAAGGAGAGCACTTTGCTCCGCGCAAGTGAGAACGAAATATGACGCTCCCTCGCAGCCGCCCCCTCATCTTCCTTCACATCGTCCGCAAGGCGAAGAACCAGCACAAGAAACTCCTGGTCCTTTTTCCACCCCCATTGCGCGAACGACTCCTCGGCTTCCCTGTAGTCGCGCACCTCCCCCGCGAGCAGCTCTTTCAGAAGCTCGTCCCTTTTCTCGTTGCCCGGAACAGTTCTGCTGAAGGAACGCTCCAGGCAAAGCGCCGTCGCGATCACCGCGTTCTCGATATAGATCGCCTCTTCGTCCGAAAGATCGTGGGCGCGATCCGACGGAATGTCGAAGATGAGAACGCCGGAGTGGACATTACCGACCTGCACCTCGCGGGAACAGTATATTCTGGACAGCTCGAGCATCGGAAACGTCTTCGCGCTTTCCCGAAAGATTTCGGAAGAGGAGACGACGCTGACGTTTCCCGTGTACGCCTCCCGGAAGGCTGCTCCCGTCTTCAGATACCCGGCCACGACAGAGAGAACGGCTCGGACATCTTGTCTGCCCGCAATCGCCTTGAAGAACGGAGCAAAAGA
>LVBO01000218.1 GCA_001604435.1 Synergistales bacterium Syner_01 | reverse complement strand
GGAGTGCCAGTCCTCTCCAAGCGTTGTGAATATCCGAAAGCCGGCAGGCTTCGCGGAGCGAGTAGACAAGAAACGGCGGGGTCGATAGGGCGAGAGATTCGGCGAGCTGCATCCGCTCCTCGCTTGATTCGCTTTCGATCCCCTGGATATAGCGAGCGAGTTTGTCGTTTCCCCGGATTTCATCAAGCGGGGAACTCCCGAGGCGGTCAAGCGCATCGAGAAGAATCTCGGCGAACTCTTTACGGGCGGCCGCATCTCCTTCGGAGAGGCGTTGCTCCATCTTTTTCGATTCGGCGGCTGTCCGGGCGGCGAACGTACGAAGGAGCTTGGACGCAAGGGAGTCGGGCATGGACTCGCCGTTCAGCAGCGCACGAACGACCGCGCGTTGCTCCGCATCTTTCAGCGAAAGGCTGTTCAAGGCCTCCGCCAGCGTTGCGAGCAGACGCTGCAGCTCCGCCGGGGGACTCGCCTTCGCAGAAGCCTTCGCGTTTTGGTGCGGTGGGGACGGAATCAGAAGAATGCCGTCGATTCGAATGTCCGCCGGCTCCCCTTTTTTGCCGAGGAGCCCCTTGCCCGCGCCGTGCTCGAGAGCGTCCCAGCAGGCCCTATAGGCTTGCGACAGCGCCGCCGGGTCCGCAGCGTGCATCCTCTCTTTTTCCATGGCGCGCAGAGCCTCGACGACCTGGAACACCATTTCGTTTCGTCCTGAAACAAGCCGCAGGACGCCTTCCGCGACAAGGTGCCGCGAGAGGTTTTTCATCCGGTTCCACGCAAGTATCTCCGCCGCCGCCTCCACAGCGAGAGCGCCTCGCAACCCGGGTTCGGACGCGGCAAACCACTCCCTGGAAAGCTCGCCGAGCCTTCTCCAGGCCATAGGCAGCGCATTCCCGCCTCGCGAAGGCAGAATATTCTTCCCTTGAAGAAGGGCGCCTCTCCAGGGAACTCCCTGCATCTTCCGGTAGTCCATTTTGCCCGACATTCCCATGTGGTTGGCTCGGGCGATTCGCTCGATTCCTAAAACGGCGACGAGCACGGACTCCATATCACCCTGTTCGAACGCGCCGTTGAACGCCATCCTGTACGCGTTCTCGCTCGCCTTCCACATACCCTGGAAGTACATCAGGTTCGCCTTGGCCAGGACCGCCTGGACGTAACGGCTGCCCAACCCGGCTTCCCGTGCGATCCCGGCAGCCTTCTCAAAGGCAAGCATGGCTTCGGCGTATTTTCCGTCGACCCGCAGCAGCCTTCCGGCCGAAATTAGCGACGCACACTCCAAGTCGCGAAAGCCCCTGTGTTCCGCCATGCGGCGAAGCGTCTCCAGAGCATCGGCGGAGAACTTGGGATTGCCCAGCTCCCCCTCGGCCACCAGCTTGTTTCCTTCAACCCCCAAACGGATTTCCTCGCCGATCAACGGATTATTTTCGTCGAACTCCAAAGCGGCCCGGAGATTTTCCTGCGCCTTGTGGAAAATCCCCATCTGCAGAAATGTGCGCCCTCTTTCGGCAAGGACGAGGAATCGCAAGAATCCGGCCACCGAGCGGGTCTTTTCGTCCTTCTCCAGGGGGAGAAGCTCTTTCTCGGCCTCCTCGAGCCGTTCGAGCGTTCCGGGCATATCCCCCGCCTTTCTGAGCGAAGCGATCAACTGAAGCGCAACTCTCGAACGGGCGGTCGGAACGGAGTGCAACCGCTCCAACGCATCGGCGAACAACCGGCGGCTCTCGTCGACGCGCGCCCTCTGAAACGCGACTTTCCCAAGCCCCTCCAAAGAGAGCCCTTGGAGCATATCCGACTGAATTTTTTTCGCTCTGGACAGCGCTTCCGCGTACCGCGTCTCCGCATCGAAAAGACGCGCGGCGGCCAGCGCCGTTTGCGCGCCCTGCAGAAGGGCGTTCGCCGCCTTGGTCTCTTCCTTGGCCTTGACATAGAGCGCGGCCGAACGGTCAAAAGCGGCGAGGATCGCCGCTGCATGATCCGCCGGCGT
>LVBO01000217.1 GCA_001604435.1 Synergistales bacterium Syner_01 | reverse complement strand
TGCGCAGCGAAAGCTTCCAGCGATAAGCCGAGCGGGGGCGCTCTTTCTGCCGGTTGGCCGGGCCATGGGAGGCTACCTTCGGGACATTCTGAAAGTGCGGCGAGATCACATGATAGCAAAAATACTGAGCGCGGCAAAGTACCGCCCTGGTATAAAATCCGTGGAAGAAAGAAATGTTAATGATGATCGCCGCCGAAATCAAATCCCTCGCACGAAAGGCGCGGGGGTATTCGGTGAAAAAAAGGACTCTCCTTTGTCCGTTTTTTATGGAAGAACGATCGCGTTTGTTTCCGGTTCCGTCATTCTCCGGGTATCTTGAAGACGATGGTGACTTTCGCTCCGGAGTCGTTCTCGAAACGGATGTCCCCTCCTATCTGTTCGGCGAGGATCTGCACGAGAGAAATGCCGAACCCCGAGGAGGTCTGCGGGGCGAATTTTTCGGGAAAACCGGAACCTGTATCGCGGATGGATAGCCTGACAACGTCTCCGTCGCGTACGCCCGATATCTCCAGAATTCCTGTTTCACCCTCTTTGAAGGCATACTTCGCGGCGTTGGTCGCCAGTTCATTGGCGATGAGGCCAAGGGGAAAAAGCACATCGCCTCCGAGGAAGATGCGGTCGAATCGCTTTTCGACTCGTATCTTCCTCGGGTATGTGAAAAGAGAAACGGCGCGATCGACGATGTCCCCCAAAAAATCGCCGATGTCTATTTCCTGCGACCGATTGGCCGCGAGCATTTTCGTGTAGAGTTCGCTCATGCTGTACACTCTGCCGACCGCTTCGTTGAGCGCTCTCTTCGCTTCCGACGATTCCATAGTGTCCATCTGCATTTGGAGCATGGCGACGATTCCGTTGAGATTGTTTTTGATCCGGTGGTGCGTTTCCCTCAACAGGGCTTCTTTTTGCCGCGTCTCACGATGCAGTCGGTCGATGATTTTTCTGAAAAAACGGAATTGAGTAAAATAAAAGAGCGCGATAAGAACCAAGAGCGTGATGGAAGTGTACAGCGACACTATGAGCAAGGATTGCCGTTTTGTCGAATCCAGGAGGGATGTCTCCATTTCTCCTTCAAGAAAGAAGGGGACGTCGCTCAGTTGCGATCTATGCATTCTCTCCGATTCCATCGGCCGAACTTCGGAGGCGGAAACCAAAGAGAATCTCCGGACTTCCTGCGGCATTCCCTCGAACATGAAATCGGCGTTGAAGATGCCCGCATCGTAGCCGATGACCCGTTTGGATTCGATTATCGGCCGGACGACGAGTATTTTCGTTGATTCGGCCTCGGAGAGGAGGAAGATGCCCGGAGTATCTGCGGAAACACCGTGAAAAAACTCCTGATCGCCGTGAGAGCACACAACCGCGCCATTGGGGAGTATCCTGCGCACGCCGACGACATCCTTGATAACGCGCGCTCCGTCGGCGTATTTGGGGGCTGAAAACGAGACGAGTTCTTGAAAACCGATTTCGCCTCGGCTATGCAGGAGCAGCTGATGACGAATTACTGTTCTGCTGGTGAGGGCTGTAATATCCGCGATAAATCTGCTAAGAGTGTAATTCACGTACAACGCTCTGAGCTCGACGGCGTTGACGAAACGATCGTGTATCTCCCGTGTGAGCATTGTGTTGATTGGAAATAAAAAGACGGCCGCGATCAAAAACGCCGACATAGCGACGCTCAATTTCACCGTCCTGTAAAACTGCGTCGTTATTTTTTTCAGCATTTTTTCCCGGCCTTGTCGTGCTCGTAAAAGCGTTGCCACGGCGATGACGAGCATGTTGAGCGGTTTTTCGAGTCGAACATGGGCATTCCCTTCTTCTTTCCCGCTGTATGATCTCAGGATACCACACGAACATGCGATCGATACGATCATGTTTTCCATGTTCTCTTCTCGTTCGACGATGTTCGAATGAAGTTCCCTCTCGCCGACAGCGGTCTCTTGTTGATGGGGTATTGATTGCTATTCTTGACAGCTTTCCCTCTTTATGAGATAAAAGAACTCGGTTAATCGTTTACGCAATCGTTTACCGCAGTGCCCCGTCTCAGGGGATCATCATCTTCGGGAGGCGCGCGCTTATGCACCGGACGGCGACAATGAAGGACGTGGCCCGCAGGGCCGGAGTTTCCACCGCAACGGTGTCTCACGTACTCAACGGAACCCGCCCGGTGGGAACGGCCCTCCGCGAACGGGTGCGGCAGGCTGTGGCGGAACTCGGCTACCGTCCGAACTTCATCGCCCGCAGCCTCCGTCGCAAGGGCTCCGGCGCCGTCGGCGTCATCCTCATCGACGATACCAACCCCTTCTTCTCCGAATCCACGCGCGGCGTCAAGGACGCCGCCCTCGAAAACGGGTACAGCGTCCTCGTCTGCAACTCCGAGGGGAACCCCGATCGCGAGAACGAATTTTTGGAACTGTTGGCCGAAAAGCAGGTGGAGGGCGTCATTCTCTTCAACGTCCGCGACTCCCGCCTGCGCGAGGCGGCGGGCAGGTGGCTCACCGTTCCCGTCGTGCTTGTGGATCGGGACGGCGCCTCGCGCCGGATGGACTCCGTCGTCGTGGACCACTATGCCGGAGGCATGGACGCGATGGAACATCTTCTCGCGCTTGGGCACGGGCGGATCGCCTGCGTCACGGGCCCCTCGAACTCCACGCCCGCGCTGCTGCGCCTTCGTGCGTACGCGAACGCCCTGCGTCGCGCCGGGATACCCTACGACAAATCGCTCGTCTTCCGGGGCGATTTTCGCTCCGAGAGCGGCTACGCCGCCGTTTCCGCACTCTTCTCCTCCGAAAAACGTCCGACTGCGCTCTTCGCCTTCAACGACCTGATGGCTTTCGGCGCGATCACCGCCCTCGCAGAGAGGGGACTTCGCGTCCCTGAGGACGTCTCCGTCGTCGGGTACGACGACATACTGCTCTCCTCCTTCTTCAATCCGCCGCTGACGACCGTGGCGCAGCCGAAGAAGGAGATGGGGAGGGCGGCCTTCGGACTGCTCCTCGACAGGATCAACGACGAGTCGCTGTCCCCGCGTTCGCTGCGGATGAGCGCGCGGCTCGTGGTGCGAAAATCCACCGCTTCGCCGGGTGCGTCGAAAGGAGGGGATGGGTCGGGCTGTATGCGATGAACCGCTCCGGGGGGACTGTCCTCCCGTCGGGCGCGATGCGGCACGGTGCGCTCCTGGTTTTCCGGACGAACTCCGTCCGGTCGGTCCGCCCTTCGAGGGGCGGAGGCATACTATCCACATTCAGGGAGGGAAACGCATGAAAGGTATGAGAAAGGTTCTTCTGCTGGTCATGGTTCTGGTTGTTGCGCTTTCCGCGTTCGGCGTCGCCGGAGCGGCCGAGGCGAAAGTCAAGGTGGCCCTGGTCCTCTCCGGGTTCCTGGGCGACAAGTCCTTCAACGACTCCGCGTACGAAGGGCTCGAGCGCTCGATCAAGGAGTTCGGCATCGAGCTGAAGGTGCTCGAGTCCAAGGTCCCCTCCGACTGGGAGTCCAACCTCGTCGCCATGGCGGCCGAGGGGTACGACCTGGTCCTCGGCTGCAGCACGCAGCTTCAGGAGATCATCGCCAACCACGCCCCCGACTTCCCCGATGTGAAGTTCGGCATCATCGACGGCGTGGTGAAGGCCCCCAACGTCATGTCCGCCATCTTCGCCCAGAACGAGGGGTCTTTCCTCGCCGGAGCGGCGGCGGCCATGTTCACCGTGAAGACGGACGTCCCCGGCGTCAACCCCGAGAAGATCATCGGCTGGGTCGGCGGCATGGACATCCCGGTGCTTCACGACTTCCTCGTGGGCTACAAGCAGGGCGCGGCCTACGTCGATCCCGAGACCCGCGTGCTCGTCTCCTTCGCCGGAACGTTCAACGATCCCTTGAAGGGCAAGGAGCTGACGCTGGCCCAGTTCGAGCAGGGCGCGGACATCGTCATGAACG
>LVBO01000673.1 GCA_001604435.1 Synergistales bacterium Syner_01 | reverse complement strand
GACGAAGAGGGGTGGATCCGGCGAATCGTCAATAACTATTCGCGGATCAGCTTCAATTTCGGACCGACCCTTCTTTCTTGGATGGAGAGGAAGCGCCCCCAGTACTATAAGGCCGTCCTGGAGGCGGACCGCTTGGGAGCGGCGCGCTTCTCGGGACACGGCCCCGCTATTGCCCAGGCGTACAATCACATAATCCTCCCCCTCGCGAACCGCCGCGACAAAATAACGCAGGTCGTCTGGGGGATCGACGACTTCCGGAGGCGCTTCCAGCGGGCGCCCGAGGGGATGTGGCTTCCGGAAACCGCTGTCGACTCCGAGACGCTCGATATTCTTGCGGAGCACGGCATACGCTTCGTCATTCTCGCTCCCCGGCAGGCGGAAGCTGTTCGCGAAAAAAACGCCTCGTCATGGACGGACGTGACGGGGGAGCGTGTCGATACAAGCCGCGCGTATCTCTGCCCCCTGCCCTCGGGGCGTTCGCTTTCCCTCTTTTTCTACCAGGGAGGGCTTGCCCAGAAG
>LVBO01000216.1 GCA_001604435.1 Synergistales bacterium Syner_01 | reverse complement strand
CCGCCGTGAACGAACAGCTTGGCGACTATGCTTCCAAAGAGGACCTCTCAAAAGTCGAGGAGTTGGAACAGCTCCTTTCCAGGAAGGCGGACGCCGATGCGCTTGAGAAAAGCCTCTCCGCGCTCGACGCGAAAGCCGACCTGAAGGCGGTGGAGGAGCGACTTTCGCAGAAGGCCGATGCCGAAGCGGTTGCCTCGCTCTCGAAGGAACTGGAACACCGTCTTGCTGAAAAAGCCGATGCCGCGGCCGTCGACGAGGCCCTTGCGAAAAAAGCCGGGAAAGATGCGCTGGAAGGGGTGCAAAAGACCGTCGAGAACGAATTGAACGGTCTGCACGCCCGTATCGGAGAACGGAACGAACAGGCGAGCGAGGAAGAACGCAGACTTGTTCGCTTCCGCGAAGAGGTGAAGGCGCTCATCGCTACCTCTCTCGAACGTGGAGCGCGCGGGCAAATCGAAGAAGCGTTCCGCGCCACCTTCCCGTACGTGCAAAAGATGAAAGAGCGTTTCCCCGCGTCTCGGGGGATTGAAGCGCATATGAAAAAGACGACGCAACGTTCCGGCGGACAGAGGCCGGAAGATACGCAATCCAGGAAGAGGGTGAAGCGATGAGCAGGCGCATTGCTCTCGTAGCGGCCGATGTTCACGATGAAGAACGGTGGGGAGAGGATCGTTTTCTGGAGGGGCTCCGTACCGCTCTTGAAGCGAAAGGGATGACCGCCGAGATAGTGGCCGTTCTCCACGACGAGTCATCGTACGAGGCTATCTCGGATACGTATGCGAGATATGCCGCGCTCGACCTTTCTTCCTTCGACGGCGTCGTCGGCGTCACGATACCCGGATGCGCCGTCGCGCACCCGAACAAGGTGTGCCACCTTTTGCGTACGGCGAGACGTTTCTACGATATGTTCGACTCCGAATACCCTTCTCCCTCCCCGGAACACAGACGGGTGCGGCGCCATCTGCAGGAACTGGACCGCGCCGCGCTCAAGGAAGTGGAACATGTCTTCGTCGCAAGCGGCGAGATTCGGGGACGTCTGCTGAAGTACCTCGGCGCCGATTCCGAAGTTCTCCGTCCGTCGACTACTCTCGAAGGTTTGCATGCTGCGTCGTATGAATTCCTTCTGCTTCCGGGCCGCCTCCGTAAGTGGAAGCGCGCGGACCTTATCGTCAGAGCGATGGCGTATGTAAAAAGCCCGGTCGAGCTTCTGCTCTGCGGCTCGGGAGAAGAAGACGCGTCTTTGAAAGCGCTTGCTTCCGGAGATACCCGTATCCACTTCCTCGGAAGAGTGAGCGATGAAAAACTGGCGATGTTCTACTCTCGCGCGCTTGCGGTGCCGTATGCGCCGATCGGGGAGGACTTCGGTTTTGTCGCCCTTGAGGCCGCTCTCTGCGAAAAGCCCGTGATCACATGCGTGGATTCCGGCGAGCCTGCCCGTATGGTCTACGACGGACGAACAGGCTTTGTCTGCGCGGCCGATCCGAAGGAGATCGGACGGTGCATCGACGCCTTGGCGAAACGTCCGGATGTCGCTTCCGCCATGGGGCGTATCGGGCGCGGCTCGGTAGCCCATGTATCCTGGGAGCACGTCGCCTCGGTACTCGTGCGCTCGCTCGGTTTTGCCGGAACGAGCGCGATTTCCTCTCCGCTTCTGGCCGGCGGCGGGATTCCCTCTCCGCGAACTCTTGTTCTGGACGCGCAGCCCATTACCCCCGCGAACGAAGACGGACGCGCCAGAACGCTCGGGCTTTACGGGAACGCCGGTTATGACG
>LVBO01000215.1 GCA_001604435.1 Synergistales bacterium Syner_01 | reverse complement strand
CCGCCGTTCCTTGATGAAGCAGCACTTCCTGGCCGGAAACGGCCTTTATGCCCGAACGGTGTGCCCTGTCGCAGAGAGGCGTTTCACGACCGTGCGCATACACAAGGTCAAGAACGGCGCCTCCTTTTGCCAGAGAAATAACTGTGTCGAGCAGATCTTTCGGCCACGGGGTATCGTGCATCCCGAGAGACGTGGTGTTCACCAGCAGATCGGGAATGAAAGAGGGCGTTCCTTCAAACGAGAGTATTTCGCATTTCGGGAGTTTGCTGCTGTTCACGGTGAAGAGCTGCGTTCGAAGCGTTTCGGCTCGTTCGCGCGTTCGGTTCATAATGCCGATATGTGCAAACCCTTCGTCCTGGAGGGCGCAGACGGCGGCGCGCGCCGCGCCCCCGGCCCCCAGGACGAGCGCGTTGTTCCTTCGTGGTGAGAGAGGTGCAAGCGCTGTACGGATGCCGGCGACGTCCGTGTTGTAGCCTGTGCCGCCCTCTTCGGAAAAGAGCACCGTGTTGACCGCTCCCGTTCTGGCTGCGGAGGGGTCCAGCCGGCGCACCCAGCGGAACGCGCGTTCCTTGTGAGGGACCGTGATGTTCGTACCCACGGCGCCAAGAGCGGCCAGCCCCTCCATCGCGCGTTCGAAATCCTCTGCGCGAACCGGGAATGCAAGATAGCGGCAGCCTGTATCGAGCGCCTGGAATGCAGCATTCTGCATGGCGGGTGAAAGAGTATGGGAGACGGGATCTCCGAGCAGCCCGACAAGGCGTTCGATGTTCCTCCCTTTTTCGCCTGTTTTGAGCGCAGGTGATTGGTTGAGTGCGGTCTCGTTCTTCATGGAATGTCCCTCCTTGGCCTACGTGCCGGACGTATAATAAAAAGGCCGGAACCCGAAACCGGGCCCGGCCTTTTGTTTTTTCTCTGTCGACGGTTTTGCGCTACATGACTCCGTGGACGCTCTGGCTGCGGGAGAACCGGTTTCCATACGAATGCTGACCGTCGGCGTAATAATACCAACGGTCGCAGCTAAAGGAGAATCCGGAAACTCCGCGGAGTGAAAGGCGTCCCGATATCATAAAAACCTGCTTTCTCCCATCAAGGGTGTTTGAAAGTTGCGGGTAATGATACCCTCCTTTCCCGAAGGTGTCAATACACGACCGCTCAACGTGGCCGCAAAAAATCTTTACAGAATCCGTAGGACGTGATATGAATTTTTTATCACTACGTTGAGTATTCTTTGAAGGGAAGGAACGCTTTATGAAAAATGATACGCCGGTTTTTTCGGGGAATCGTGAGTTTCTGGAAAAGTATATTTCACTTCTGGATTTTTTTGCCGAAGTGTGCGGTCCCGATTACGAGCTTGTGCTGCACGATGTGTCGCGTCCCGAGTCGTCGATTGTCGCCATCCGGAACGGTCAGATCAGCGGAAGAACCGTGGGGAGCACGATGTCGGAGTACGCTCCGACATTCATCAAGCTCATCCAAAACGGCGGATACGCGGAGGATATGGTGGCCCATGTGGACAGGACGAAGGATAATCGCATCCTTGAGTCGCATACCTTCTTCATAAAGGACGAGAAGGGCGAGTTGCGCGGCATGATATGCGCAAACCATGATGTGACCAGCCTCATAAAGCTTCACGACACGCTTCACGAAAAGATCCGGATGCTGAACGGTCTTTCCAAAGATCTTGCGGAGCGGACGAACGAAGATCCCCCTTTTGAAGCGATCCTGGAGAAAGAATCGCATTCCAACCTGAACGGTCTGATGGATGTTCTTATCGAACAAGCCAGTTCCGAATTCACCGTCGCCCCTCTCGAGATGAACCCGGAAGAGAGAATTCGGTTTGTGAGCATGCTCAAGTCGCGCCACCTCTTCTCGATGAAAGGGGCGGTGGCGAAAGTGGCGGAACGACTCGGAGTCTCCGAAGCGACAGTCTATCGCTATCTGAAGAAAGCGTGAGCATGCTCTTCATAAAGACTGTGGTGAAAAAGAATTTGTAGGGTCGCCTCTCTCGCCCTCAACGCACCAGTTGCAAAAGAAGCAAAGGTGTGATAAAAAATTATTATCATGCCGTCGCTGTATTTCTGCAAAGAAGGCGGTCTGTTCGGAAGGAGTGGAGCGAAGATGAGAGAACTGATGACCGGAAACGAGGCCATCGCCAGAGGAGCCTGGGAGGCGGGGTGTCACGTGGCGGCCGCTTACCCGGGAACGCCGAGCACGGAAATACTCGAGAATGTCTCCCGATACAAGGAGATCTATTCCGAGTGGTCCACAAACGAAAAAGTTTCGCTGGAGGTCGCCTCCGGAGCTTCCATGGCGGGGGCCCGGGCGATGTGCGCCATGAAGCACGTAGGTCTGAATGTTGCGGCGGACCCTTTTTTCACGATGTCGTATATCGGCGTCAACGGAGGGCTTGTGATCGTCGACGCCGACGACCCGGGGCTCTTCAGTTCTCAGAATGAACAGGACAACCGCTGGTACGCGCTTCATGCAAAGCTTCCGATGCTCGAACCTTCGGACAGCCAGGAGTGCCTTCAGTACATGAAGGCGGCTTTCGATATCTCCGAACGGTTCGACACGCCGGTGCTCCTTCGCGTCACAACGCGTATCTGCCACAGCAAGAGCGTTGTCGAGACGGGGGAACGCAAGGAGCGTCCTGTGCGGGAGTATGTTCGCAATCCGGCGAAGAACGCGATGCTGCCCGCTTTCGCCAAGGCGAAGCACTATCTCGTGGAAAAACGCCTTCTGGAGCTGCGGGAGTTCAATGAAACGTCGCCGTACATCACGTTCGAGGACGGTAAGGGCGAGATCGGTGTTATCGCAAGCGGCATCGGACGGCAGCATGCCAAGGAAGCTCTGGGCGACGGGGTAAGCTACTTGCATCTGGGTATGACCTGGCCCCTGCCGGAGAAAGCCATCCGGGACTTCGCTTCGAAGGTGAAAAATCTCTGGATAGTGGAGGAGAACGACACATTCATCGAGGGTGCTGTTCGGAGCATGGGTATCGCCTGTTCCGGGAAGGATGCGCTCCCTCTGGTGGATGAACTTTCTCCCGCTCTCATAGCGAAAGCGATTCTCGGAACGATGCCCTCCTCCGGACCCGATACCGGAATAATGCCGCCGAGCCGTCCTCCGCTCCTCTGCGCTGGATGCCCGCACCGGGGACTTCTCTTTGCGATGAGCAAAAAGAAGGATCTGGTTGTGATGGGGGATATAGGGTGCTATGGACTTGGATCGATGCCGCCGCTCAACGTCGGCGAGAGCACCATCTGCATGGGGGCTGGTTTTTCGGCTGTCGTCGGATTCCAGAAAGCGCAGGAAAAGGCCGGGCGTTCACAGAAGGTCTTCGGTATCCTCGGCGACTCCACTTTTTTCCATTCCGGTGTCACCGGCCTTATCGACGCCGTGGTGAACAAATCGAGGGGCGTGTTCGTCATCCTTGACAACCGGATTACCGCGATGACCGGACAGCAGGAGAATCCCGGTACGGGAAGGACGCTCATGGGCGAGGAGACGACCGCTTTGGACATCCCGCGTCTTTGCGCCGCCTGCGGCGTCAAAGAGGAGCATATCCACGTCGTCGACCCGTACGACCTGAAGGCGAGCCGCGAGGCTGTGGACTCCGCCTACGCCGCCGAAGAGACCTCTGTGATCGTGACGACCCGTCCCTGCGCTTTGATCAAAGAGGTTCTGAAAAGCAGGGCATCGCTCCACTGCGTCGTCGATGCGGAGAAGTGCGTTCTCTGCTCTTCGTGCCTCAAGCTCGGCTGTCCGGCGATCACGAAACAGGAAGGCAGGATTGTTATCGACTCCGTCGCCTGCAACGGGTGTTCTTTGTGCGAGCAGGTCTGCCCGAAACAGGCCATTTCGAGGGAAGGTGAACTTCATGAATAAGAGCGGAAAGAACGTTCTTCTTGTCGGCGTAGGAGGGCAGGGCACGATCCTCGCGAGCAAACTTCTCTCGGAAGGACTTCTCGCACTCGGGTATGACGTGAAAATGTCCGAGATCCACGGGATGGCGCAACGAGGCGGCAGCGTCTCCACGCATGTCCGCTACGGCGCCAGAGTGTATTCTCCCGTGATGGGGCCGGGCGAGGCGGACGTCCTCGTCGCCTTCGAGAAGATGGAGGCGCTGCGTTGGCTGCCTTATCTGTCTCCGGAAGGTATGCTCATCGTGAATAATCATGAGATCTACCCGATGCCTGTTATCCTCGGCTTGTCGGAGTATCCCGCTCTGCTTGAGGTAGCGCTTTCCGAGTCCGTCCCACGAATGCTTTTGATTGAGGCGGCTGAGACCGCGGCGGAGCTGGGCAATCCTCGCGTGATGAACGTTGTGTTGCTCGGAGCTTTGGTGAAGAGTCTCGGGCTTGACGACCCGTGCTGGAGCGACACTCTCGGGTCGTGCGTTCCGCCCCATGTGTTGCAGATCAACACGATAGCTTTCCGGAAAGGTCTCGACTTGGTATAGCGGAGGAAACGGCAAAACACTGAATTGGAACGGAGGAGAACGGGGAGCGACTTCCCTGTTCTCTTTTTTCGCTTCGTAATATTTGCTGCACGAACAATTGGTCGACATACCTCAAATTTTTCGACTCGCTCAATTAGGACGTTTCAAGTCGTAACTCATGAAAATACCCTTTGAGAAAAACGTCCGCGAAGGGTAATATAGACTGCATACTGCAAAGAATGGGAGGTGAAACGTATGATTGACTTTTCAAAGGGGTTTTCTTTCACCGAGTATCTTGAAAAAGGGTACGAAGAAGAGCGTGACAGGCAGCGGCGCGCATGTTCGCGAGCTGTATTTTCTCCGGCGTTCGAAGAAGCCGCGCGCCTGGTGAGCAAACCGCTCAAGTTGGTTGCCTTCGCTGAAATCTACTGCCCTGATTCGGTTATAACCATGCCTTTCGTACACCGGATGATGGAACTGAATCCGAAGATCGAACTTGCCGTTTTCCCGCGCTCGCCGTACGAAAGGGAACTGGAAGCATTGACGGGGTCCTCCAGGATTCCCAGTCTTCTCTTTTTCGACGATGAAATGAACCTTGCGGGCTCTTACGTGGAGCTGCCGAGAGCGCTCAAAGAAGAGATGCGCGATCTCGATGCGGCTGAGAAAAGTTTGCTTACCCTCGACTACAGGCGAGGTAAGTATAACGGCATGCTTCAGGACGAGCTTACGGAGATTCTTACGTTGTTTTCTTCGTGATTCTCTTGGGCGCAAGGTGGTTATTGATACGCGTGTCGTGTGTCTTTTCTAGTTCTTTTGTGTTTCGGGAGGTTCGATGTATGTCGCTTTCGTCAATCTTTTTTTTGTTTCTTCGAATCGGCGCCTTTACCTTCGGCGGCGGAATCGTTATGCTCGGTTTTATCGAGAAAGAGCTTCGAGCGACAGCACGGCTTTCGCCCGAGGATATTGCCGATATGGTGGTGCTTGCAACCGCTTTCCCCGGTCCGGTTGCCGCGAATATGGCGTTCTTGTCGGGGAAACGCCTTGCCGGAATCGCCGGGGCGCTTTGCGCTCTTTCGGGTACGATTATCCCGCCGTTTCTGACGATCTTGTTCTTGTCGAAAGGGCTGCTCCAGTTTATAGATGAACCCTGGCTAGCGGCTTTTTTTCTCGGCGCAGCCTCCGCTGTCGTCGTTATTATCGGAAGAGTTGTCTACAGTATGGCTCGCGTCTCGTGCGGCGGAGGTTGGAAAGATATCTCGACGTTCGTTGCGGTGGCGATTTTGCTTATCGGCACCGAAATACATCCCTTTCTTGCTTTGGTCGGAGGGGCGACCATTCGTCTTTTCCTCGGGGAAGAGGATGCCGTATGAGCGTTCTTTTCACACTCGCACTCGCCTTCGCCCGTGTCGGCATTGGAGCGTTCGGCGGAGGATTGGCGACTATACCGTTTATTCACTTCGAACTGGTCGTATCCAAAGCCTGGCTTTCTGAAAGAGCCTTCGCCGAGGTAGTATCGATAGCGCAGATGACGCCCGGCCCTATCGCCGTAAACGCGGCAACTTTTGTCGGCTACAGGATTGCAGGTTTTGCCGGCGCGCTTGTTGCGACTTTTTCCGTCATCGGAGCTCCGGTTTCTTTGCTCGCTTTTGTGCTCTTCCTGCTCTCGCGGACCTCGGAGAAATGGCAAGCGAGAGTCGGACAGTTGCAACGTACGCTCCGTCCGGCCGTATCGGGAATGCTCTTCGCC
>LVBO01000214.1 GCA_001604435.1 Synergistales bacterium Syner_01 | reverse complement strand
TATGAAAGCCGAGGACTATGCGGCGTACGATGAAGGCAACGCCGCCCGCCTCCTTATACAAAGACATGAAAAAAGTCGCCGTCATGAAGATAAGACAGACGTCGAAATACGTAAAGGAGCCTTCGACGAGATGGCGGATCGCTTCGGTAATCGGGAGAGCGGACCGGGGATCGACTCCTTTCGGCAGAAGAACATGCGCAGCAAGTCCTGCGAGGGCGGAGAGGAGCATGGAAATCTCGGTGTTGAGGGAAAGTTTTTTCCCCACCGCGAACGCCGCTACGATGGCGAGCAAGACAAGGATGGAATGATGAAACATTGTCATCGGGATACAATCCTTTCAGAAAGTGTGAAGCGCAAAGGGCCTCATGGAGAAGAGGCCCTCGTGCCGAAAAAGAAGGCTATTTGAGGACCGGACCGATTGCCAGGGCATCCTTTATTTTGATCAACGGTTTTTGGTGTTTCCGGGCATATTCGGTGAAATAGCCGTCGCTGTCGCTATCGTCGATTACGAGGAGGACATCGGCATCCTTCATGACGGCCTCGATGGAGGCTTCGTCGGAACTGTCGGTCCGGCGGGCCATTCCTTCCACGTGCGCGCCGACGACGACAATTCCGGCGGCCTTCGCCGCAGCGATGAGTTCGCTGCACCGGGCGATTTCCTTGTCGACGTTCGTTCCCGCCGCTCCCATGCCTTTCATGCTGGTTCCGGTAGTGACGATAAGCGTTCTCACATCTTTGTCGGAAAGGCCCGATGCGCCGAGCGCGTTGTCGTGTTCCGCCCGGACTCCCGCCTGGAGCGCGGACATACGCACCATGACCGCACCCGGACTTTGCCCGCACGTTGTGACCAAGTAGGGGCCTTCAAGCTTTGGAGTATCGGCTAGGCCGGAGAACGGAAAAACTACAATGGAAAGCAAAAGAAGCAAGCACATTATTGATCTTCTCATCTATGAGCACCTCCTGAACGGTAACGTCTCGCAGCGCCTGTTTTTTCTCCGGGGCTGATTTTATGGCGAATCGGCTGCGGGGGGGCAGCCGATTCGTTTGAAGCACTCTCTTATTTCGCTGTTTCTCCGGCTTTTTTTCTCTCGAGATCCCGGACGGTAAGGTCTCCGAAACCGACTTTTTCAAGATATTCGGTTGGGTATCCCGGAGAGGTCATCTTTCCCTCCGCATTGATCATCCCGCCATCGTAGAATTTACCGATGAGATGGAATGCGAAATCCCACCAGCCCTTTTCGACTTTGTTCAGATTGGCGTTGGTGTACTGGGTAAGGTAGGCGACTGCTTCCCGAGGATCTTTCTTATACAGGGCGACCGCTTTTTCCTCGACTTCCGACTGCAGCGAGAAGAAAACGTCTTCAAATTCCGCCTTCTTCGCCCGGATCTCTTTGTACATGGCGTCCCAGCGCAGGTTGGCCCAGTTGTTGACAAGATTGAAGGCCCACCAAGCGCTCTCGCGGTCGAACTCCGCACGTTTCCCTGTGGTCCAGGGTTTGGGAAGCTCGGTTACTCCGCAGTAGATTGGAACGTATACCGTTGTGTCCGGGGCGTCCTGTCCGAACCAGAGCACGCCGCCGATGGGGGCGGGAAGCCAGTCGCGGCTCTGTGAAACAAAGCTGTAGGAGCAGCGGAACATAGCGATCGGACGCTCCCAGTCCATCCCTTTGCGGTTCTCGGGACGAACGGATGCGGGCGTGGGCCAGCGGTTGGGATTCCCGAAGGGGCCGGATGCCGCGTCCGTGGTCAGATCGTAATCCGTACCTTCAAGATGGTCGCTGTAAATGTCCATAAGATCCTTGGCGCTCAGTTTGCGGTCCGGCTTGATGGAGAAGGGGTAGTGCTCGTACTCGTCGAGAACGTCGAAGTTGCGGGACGGAGCCAAAAGACTGAGGGCTCTCCATTCGCGGCGAGACTGATAGTACGGATAACCATACGGTTCCGGATTGAAGATATCGGCGAAGTGGAAGGGGTCACCCTGTTTCCACCAGCCCATCTGCTCGGGGAGCTTGGTGATGTCTGTGGAGAAAATGAAGTTTTCCGTGTCGGCGAAGTCGATCACGCCGATGCGCGCCCGGTTGGCTCCGACGAATACTTCATCGTCGGGAACACGCTGCGCAACCCAGTGAGCGCCGGGGCGGCCCGACTCCTTATTCCAGAGACCGGGACCGCAGATCTCGAACACCCAGAGTTCCTTCGTGTCGGCGATGACGAGTGTTTCTCCCCCGTCCGCATAGCCGTACTTTTCAGCAAGCGCGCCCATCACCTTGATGGCATCCCGTGCGGTGGCTGCCCGCGCCAATCCAAGGGCTTCAAGATTTTCGATATAGAAAAGGCCTTCGGGAGTTCCAAGTTCATCCCGGCCGCTCCATGTGAACTCGCCCATCATGACCTGCTGGTCGTTCATGAAGGGGTAGCCGATATGGAAATAGGTATAGGTCTTTTCAACCTGGGGGATTTCTCCGACCTTTTTCACAGGGCGATCGGGGCGGGTATCGTAGCACATGATATTGAAAATATCGACCATTTCCCCCGGCTGGTGAGAGCCGCCCGGGACGATTTGGATTCGATGGTCATACCAGCCGTCGCACGTATGGCTTACCATGACCGATCCGTCGACGCTCGCCTTTGGACCGACTCCCAAGGGAGTACATGCCATGGCCGCCGTCGATACGAAAACCGCGAGAACGCATGCGAAAAAGACACGTGAAAAACGCAGAGCTTTCATCCTTCTACCTCCTGAAAATGATATGTGATTGGCATTGCCCCGCACGGAAAGAATTCCGCCCCCCCGAAGAATGAAAAACGGAGCGTGGTAGAGACCGGTCTACTTTACGTGCTCCATGTGCATTGCGCCAGCCGTTTAGAAGGATGTGCTCCTTATTGTTTCTTTGTGTTCAACGCATTGTTGCAGGGGGGGAGGGAAATAAAGTCGAACTATTGATGAAAACTGAAGAAAACGGTTGAAGGATGTGTGTAGGGCTGTGAACAAAAATGTTCAAAACCGGAGGGCTCTTTTTGAAACACATGACGGAACTGCGGAAGGAAACCGTTTGGAACTTCCGTCCAAATCTAAGGAGCATGCTTCATGAGCGAGTATTTATTCACAGGAC
>LVBO01000213.1 GCA_001604435.1 Synergistales bacterium Syner_01 | reverse complement strand
GTTGAGCGATATCGAATACCGGCTGATTCAGACGCACCCCGCTGCCGGGCACAGGATTCTTCAGGCGATCGAGGTACCCTGGGCGCTGGCGGAGATCATCCACCAGCACCACGAACGAATGGACGGTTCGGGCTACCCTCGCGGACTCTCCGGCTCCGACATTCTGATGGAGGCGCGCATCATCGCGGTCGCGGATACGGTGGAGGCCATGTCGTCGCACCGTCCTTACAGGGCGGGGAAGGGAATGGAGGCCGCCCTGGGAGAGGTGTCCTCGCAAAGAGGAAAGGGGTTCGCCCCCGATGTCGCGGACGCCTGCCTGCGGCTCTTCCGGGAGAAAGAGTTCCGCTTCGACGAGGAGCCCGGGGAAATCGGCTGAGACGAGGAGAACCCCAATGCGTTCCAAGATGTTTTCGACGAAGAGCACAGGAAAGAAGATCGGCGGGCAACCGAAGCGCCCGCCGATCTTCTTTATATTCTGGCGAAATCGACCATGTAGTTATGCCCGTAGATGCGTGCGCATTTCGGGCAGGTGGTGAAGTAGAAGTAGTGCTCCTTCGGCGTCTTGCCCTCCTTGCGCAACCACTCCTCCGTTTCCCGCATACATTTGGGAACGGCGTTGTACGGCCCGTCGAAGACCTTGCTGACGAATGTGCCGGAGAGCCTGACGATCTCCTTCTCCAGATCGGGGTGCGTTCCCGCGACCGCGAGATAGTAGCGGGACTTCCACGGGGAAGGGTCATGGGCCAGCAGCAAAAAGTCCTTCATCTCGGACGCGATGCCGTACTTCTGCGCAGTCTCCCACAAACGGGTCAGCGTTTTGTTGATCAGCCAAGGAAAAGGCATGTGAAACAGGACAGGCATCGTCGCCGTAAGAAACGGTTTCTCGCTCCATTCGTGCGTTTTTTCATCCCACGGTTTTGGATCGAATCGCGGACAACATGTTTGATCTTCCAAATCGGTTCCCTCCTCTTCGTTCCCCTTGTTTTCGTACGAAACGGCGCCTCGCGGCGGTGGAGGTTTTCCACGCCGAGAAACGCATCAACTCCAATTTCAGTCCGCCGCTTGCGCGTCTTTCCCGTCGCTGGACACGGCGGATACGCTGCGCCGCTTCGAGGCGTGCGACGTGAAGAAGATGATGGCGAGCATGGAGGCGTTGTCGAGCACCTCGAGGAGCAGATGGCTCACCTGCGGTTCGTAGAGCCGAATCTCGTTGATCGCGATACCGAGCAGGAAGTAGCACCCCCACACGCCCGTGATCAGGTAATTCTTTCGGAGAAAGGCCGGATGCGTCCAGAACTCCCGAGGAACATACTGTTTGGCGTAATCGAGCGTAAAGGGTCGTCGGAAGAGAATCGAGCCCCAGACGATCGCGGCCATCGTCAGTTGCGACAGCAGGCCGAGGTGTCCGATGACCCACATATTCGTCATCAGCACCACGGTGACGAAACTGAAGGTGAAAAACGAGATGCTTCCCCAGAAAATAAAGCCCTTCACCGCGCTTCGCGACTGATAGAGGCATATCAGAATCGCGATGACAAGCGCCGTTTTCAGTCTGGTCAGCGGGTCGGAAAAGGGAACGCTGGTCAAGATCTTGAGCACAAGCCACGGAGCGAAGGAAATAATCATACCCAAAGGGTTCACAGTACAACCTCCCGAGAAAAGAGTGTCGGGCCGACGGACGAATGGAATCGCGCTCGCTTACGGCAGGGTAATAATAGCACAGTTACTTCATTATTTCCCTTTCAAGACGAAGTTTCTCCGGGCATTCCGTTCGCCTGCGAAAAATACATCTTCAGCAGAAAAAAGCATTTTAAACACTATCGAACATCGGCGCCGCGAAAAACAGTCTTTTTTTTCTTTCATTTTCGGCTCCAAGACCGAATTATTCATACTCCACGCCCCCAACGCTCTTAATGTCAGCTTATCAGCACATCATAGATCAACCAGACATACCCTCGGACAACCTGATGGGAGGACTTCAATCGCAGCGATATTTGCTTGTTAGCGAGACCGCCGGGAGTATCGTTCAGCGAAGGAGCATGCCCCCTCCGACAAGGAGCGGGCAGACGAGCACGTTGATTTCGTCGGGCAGGCCATTCGTTAGATGAAGCGCGTGGAAGGGATCGCGGATGGAGCGAATATCGAACTGTCGATTCAACGTCTCCGGAGCGTCGGGAACATCAAAGCGCTCCTTTTCCTGAATCAACCAGCCCACCTGCTTCTTTTCCAGGTAGCGCAGATAGTCCGCGCTTCGCTCGGAAGATCGAAAGCCTGGCTTTACAAGTGGATAAAACGCCGGAAGCGGCATGACAACGAAGAACCTTGGAGCAAGATCCTCCCGGCGTCCGAAGAACTGCGCCAACAGAACGGGTGCAAGAAATAGAGTATAAGCGTTAAAGCGTAAGGAAATATCAGTCTACGATGTGCCGGCACTCAACACGTAATCATTGGTTGCATTGCGCAGCATTTCGTCGTTTTCCTCTAGATACACAAGACCGAGTTGTAACTTAATTTATTTCGGCGGTAACTATGTTCATGATTGATTTAACTTCCCCAAATCTCTTCCCGTCGGACATCGTCAGGAAGCATTGCGCCAGCGTCTCGGAATCCACTTTTTCGATCACTGAATATCCCCGACGCTGCAGGTAACTATCGCATGTGTGAACATCCAGGCCGAACTTAACATTTTCCTCTTGTAAACCGGTATCTATCAGCGCGTGTTCTTCGTCTTTATGCTGGTAATCAAAACTGAGAATACTTCCCGGGAGCGAATTTTGCCTCAGTAGAGCAAGAGTCGAATCCACGGTTTCCGGAGTTAAATAGAAGGTTACCCCTTCCCATATATAGAGAGTGCGCAACGAACTTTGATATCCTGCTTCGAAGAGTCCGCGGAACCAATCACCCTGTTCAAAATCAGCTGCTACATAGGACACATTCGGATGGACTGTCACCGCATTTTCTTGAAGAATCCGGCGTTTCGCATTCTGCGTGGGCGATGCGTCCACCTCATAAATTTTGGAATTCTTCATCAGGTCTGCAAATCTATATGCCCTGCTGTCGTAACCGGCCCCCAGTAAAACAATTTGGGGAATCTGCCGACGTAACGATTTCGAAAACAACTCATCAAAGTACTGTGTACGCGCAATCACATATTCGTACAAGCCCTCTGGAATCGCTTTTTTAATCATTTCCCTGATATCGCTTGACCTCAGAGCTCTTCGCTTCTCCTCCGGCAAGAACAATTCCGCCAAAGAATCATTCCCATGAATCAGAAGATCGTCTTCATAGCACGCCAAGGCACGAAGGGAAGCAATCAGCATCGCCGTTTGCGATACGGAACTCTTTGTATCCATTGAACACCCTCCTGTATTGATCCTCGAAAAAAAGCGACGCGCCGATTCCTATTTTCCCTTCAATACCGAGTCCCAGTGCTCGTTCGCCTGCGAGATGTACATCTCCTGCGGGACGAGATCCCGGTGCAATACCGCCACAGTTTCGACAGAGATGTCTCCATGTTCGACGTACTCTTTCCCCGCTTGGCGCAACGCGTCGAAGTACCACTGTATGTGCGGGCGGAGTTCCTCCTGCCGCAAAAGCTCTCCTGCCGCGCGAAAGACCGCCGGAATTGTCCCGTGCTCTCCGCTCGCTTTTGCGAGCGATTGGAAATGAGCCCTGAGACCGTCGAAATGCCCCTGGTCGGGGAAGCCGCAGTTGGAAAAAAGGAGGTACTGCGGGAAGCGCTTCCCGGATCGGCCGGGGTGGGTGTACACATCGCCGGACTTGACGATATGCGGATCGGCGAGGGGGAGCGTCCGTTCCATGACGGCCTTCAGCATGGCGGTCATCCCGAAGTGGTAGAGCGGCGTCGCCCAGAGAAGCGTATCCGCTGCCTCCATCTTCTCGAGCACCATGTCCATGTCGTCGCGCTGCACGCACTTGCCCGGAGTCGCCGTCCAGCAGGCGAAACAGCCCTTGCAGAAACCTATCTTCAGATCCTTGACGTAGAGAACCTCCGTCTCCGCGCCCGCCGAGCGGGTTCCCTCCAGAAACGGCTGGACCATCCGTTCCGTGTTCCCCGCAGCACCTCTCGGGCTGCCGTTCAGGACAAGAATCTTCATACGCTCACGCTCCTTCTTCAGATTTCTCTTCCGGCACGGGGGACACGCGCCGGTGTTCATCCATACTTTTCCGCCACCGTTACCAGGTCACCTCGACCCCCTCCGCCACATGTTCCGAAGGGTGCAGGATCACCCTGTCCCCCTCGGACAGTCCGGAGAGAACCTCCGCGTAGACGCCGTCGTTCTGGCCGATCTCGACCTTCCGCGCGGCCGCCTTCCCCTCCTCCACTTGGAAGGCGACCCAGTCGCCGCCGCGCCGGAAGAGCGCGCCCAGCGGTACTTGCAGCACGGTGTCGCTCCGTCGCAGGATGATGCGCACCTGAATCCGAAACCGGTCCCCGAGACGGTACCCCGACGGCACGGGATCGAGGAAGTCGATCCGGACCTTCACCCGCTGTTCCTCGACCCCCAGCGCCGATACCTTGGTGAAACCGCTCCGCTCGATGAGCGCGACGCGCCCGCGCAGCGGCGCATCTCCGCCCCACCCTTCGATAAGCGCCTCAGCCCCCTGCGCCACGACGGCGGCGTCCACGGAGAAGAGATCGACCTCGCCCTCGATATCGTCGGGGTCTCCCACCTCCATGAGCGGCGTTCCGGCGGGAACGGTGCGGGCGCTCTCCTCGAAGACGTTGAGCACGTAGCCGTCCACAGGAGAGAGAATGCGGACGGACTCGGACACCCCGCCCTCCCCTCCCTGGATGAGCGACGACCTGGCTTGCTGCACCTCGAACTCCGCCATGCGGAGCGCGAACTCCGCCGTTTTCGCTTCGCGGACGGAGACCTGCATCCTGTTCTCCGCGATATCCCACTCCTGGCGGGAAATTCCTCCCGACGGAAGCAGCCTGTCCAGACGTTCGAACTGCTTCTTCGCGAGGTCGAGGCTCACCTTCGCCCGGTCGAGCTCCGACTTTCGCAGCGCGCGCGCCGCCTCGGCCGTCTTCAGCCCGGCTTCCGCCTCCGCGCGAAGCCGCGGCGTCAACAGCCCGGAGGATTCCGCCTCCATGACCGCAAGCACTGTTTCACCCGCACGGACGGCGTCTCCGGGGCGCAGCGCAGTCCGGTTCAGAAACCCGTTTACAGGGGAGGAGACCGTGTAGCGGCGCCGGATCCGCGTCTTTCCCTCTTCCACAACGCTCGCGGTGAACGGCCTGCGTTCCGCAAGCCCCGTCTCCACTTTCAGGGGCTTCGGCCACATCAGAAAGATGATCGCGCCGATGACCGCGCACACCGCAAAAACCGTCGCAAACCTTTTCCAGATTTTTTTTCCGTTGACGCCGTTTCTGTTCAGTTTCGACTTCACCAACTCCACCCCGTTTCGCGCTATTCAGCGGATTTCAGCACCGCGAGCAAATCGAGCCCGGCGATCCGTCGTCCCACCACGACGAAAGAAAAAACCGTGGACACACACACCGTCACCACTGCGACGACGTACGTCCGCGCTCCGAGTATCAGAGGGAAACGCATGGTCTCGGTGTTCACCGATTCCAGGATGGATTTCGCCATCCACGTCCCCAGCAGAAGCCCCGGACCTATCGAAAGCAGCGTGAGGAACCCCAGTTCCGAAAGAAGAATGATCGTCACCTCGCGGCGGGTGAACCCGAGCACGCGCAATGTCGCCAGCGAACGGGAGCGTTCCGAAAGGGCGATACGCGCCCCGTTGTAGATCACGCCGAAGGAGACGATGACGGAGAAGACGAGATAGAGCATCTGCGACACGCCCATCATCTCCTCGGTGGTCTTGCTGAAACTCTCCCTGGCGCCCGCGGTCGTTGTCACCGAACCGATTCGGGGAGTTTCTTTCACGCTCCGCCAGAATTCATCCAAGTACAGCGGATCCAACTGCAAGTAGGCGCCGCTGGCCGTCGCGCCCTCTCCCAGGAGCCTGCGCAGCGCCCCGATCTCCATGTAGGCGCCAACTCCGGTGAAGTCGGTGATGGTTCCGGAGAGGACGGTCGCGAGAACGGGACGACGTCCCTCGCGCACTTCGACGCGGATTTCGTCGCCGGGGGAGAGAGCCAGTACTTCGGCGAGTTTCTCGGAGAGCAGCAGTCCGGAGCCGGGTACGGGAACAAGGCGCTCCTGCGAGTCCAAAAGACGGTTGAGGCGAGGCGTCGCGGGCATTCCGGTGATCGCCGCCGTCCGTTCTCTGTGGCCGTTGAACAGCCTGACCGGAACCGCCCGGAACGGCTCGGCGTAGAGGACCCCGGGAAAGCGCGACAACGAGAGGAGCGCTTCGGCTCCGCTCGGTTCGATAAACGTGACGACCGCATCCTGACGCATCGCCAGATTCCACTGAAAGTCCACAAGGTAGTCGACGCCGTCGGCCATCGCTCCCGGAAGCACGGGAATGGCGGCGGCGAGCGCCAGCCCGAGGGCGGTGAAAAAAGCCTGCCACGGCTTTCGCTCCAGATTCCGCAGCGCGATCCTGAAGGAAGGTTGCACCAGCCTGTGGAGTCCGGCCTTCTCCAAAAAGGACGGAGAGTAATCCGCGGGAGCCTCCGGCCGCATCGCCTCAGCGGGAGGGAGCGACGCCGCCTGCCGGACCGCGCCGAGCACTCCGAGGAACGATACCATCCCGCTCGCCAGCAGGGCGATGAGCAGCGCGCTCCAGTCGGGGAGAAAGATCAACGCGGGGAAGTTGAAAAAACGCTGGTAGAGCCCGATGAAGGCGTGGGCCGCCCACATGCCGAGCGTGCCGCTGAGCAGAGTTGCGGCGACGACGGGAACGAAGGCGAATTTGACGTAGTGCGAAGCCACGGAAAAGCCCGAGTATCCGAACGCTTTCATCTGCGCGATCTGCTCGCGCTGCAGCTTGACGAGACGGGTAAGCGCCGCGCTCACCATGAACGCGGCGATGCTGAGGAAAACGACGGGAAACGCCACCGAAAACACCCTGAGCTGGGCGATCTCGTCCTCCATCAGCTTTGCCGAGACGTGCCGCTCACGGTCGTACGCCGACAGCCCTCCGTACGGCTCAAGAAGCCTGTCTATGTCCGCTTTCACCATCTCGGCGTCCGCTCCGGGCGCGAGACGGAAGGCAACGCTGTTGAACGCCCCTTCAAGCCCCAACGCCCGCGAGAGCTCCCGTTCGCTCATCCAGAACACCCCGAAGCGTTCCGGGTCGGGCATCATGCCCCCAGGCCTGATCTCGTAGACGTACTCCGGGGAGATGGCGACGCCGCAGATACGGAAGCTGCGCCGCACGCCGTAGACGGTCGCGTCGATCGTGTCTCCGGGGCGGAAGCCGTGGGCTTTGGCGAAGGAGTCGCTGACGAGAATCTCGTCTCTCTCCCCCGCCTCGGGAAGACGCCCCGAGCGCAGATGGATGCGGTTAAGCCGCTGGGGACGCCCCTCCGGAAGCGAGTGGACGAAACCGTCCGCAGGCTCCTTCATTCCGGGAATGTCGAGGATAATCGCTCCCCTGACGCTCGTTTCAACCTGCGCCACGCCGTCGATCTTCGCAAGGGCGGGCTCGAGGAACAGGGGAGCGCGCTTCAGATCGCAGAAAAGATCCGCGAAGCGCGATTCCGAGTAGTAGCTGTTCTTCGTCGTTTCAAGGCTGAGAAGCAGCCCGCGCGACATGATCATCAGGGTGAGACCGCACATCATCACCAGGGCGACGGCGGTCATCTGCCCCTTCATTCCGCGGATATCCCTGAGCAGCTTGCGGTCGAGCATCCTCACGGCACATCACCAGGAGAGCGTGCGCACGGGCGCGCGCCCTTCGTTGGCCTCAATCGAGAGTATGCGTCCCGCCGAAAGAGAGAGCACCCGGTCGGCCATCGCCGCGATCGCCGCGTTGTGCGTGATGATGACGGCGAGCGTCCCCAGCTCTCTGTTCACCCGCTCGATCGCCTCCAGCACGGTGATGCCGGTGTGCACGTCGAGCGCTCCCGTCGGCTCGTCGCAGAGAAGCACTTCCGGACGCTTGGCGATGGCGCGCGCGATGGCGACCCGCTGCTGCTGCCCGCCGGAGAGCTGCGAAGGAAAGTGGTCCATCCTGTCCGAAAGGCCGACAAGCGCAAGCGCCTCCTCCGGTTCCATGGGGTCGGGCGCGATCTCGGTGATGAGCGCCACGTTCTCGCGCGCGGTGAGGCTGGGGATGAGGTTGTAGAACTGGAAGACGAATCCGGCGACGTTCCTGCGGAAGAGCGTAAGAGCGCGCTCATCCGCGCCGGCAAGGTTCTCGTCGCGATACGAGAGACTCCCGTCCGTCGGAACGTCCAGCCCTCCGAGAATGTTGAGCAGCGTCGACTTGCCGCTCCCCGAGGCGCCAAGGAGCACGGCCAATTCCCCCTCGTAGAGGTCAAGATCAACTCCGTCGAGGGCGCGAACCTCCGTCTCCGTCCCCGGATGGTATATCTTCGTGATCCCCCGCGCCCGGAAGAGCGGCGCGGGCGCTTCGCGGCGCGTTGCGAAGCGGGGCGAAGAAATATCAGAAGTCATCTTCGCACCTCCTACCGCCGCGCTCTCGCGGCAGGGCTCCGTTCCACAACGAGGCTCGGATCTTTTCCATTAATCGGACAAAAAACTCCTTCGCGTCGTCCCCCCTCGGAGAGAGAGAAAGCGGAGAAAGGCCTCTGTCCAGCAGGAGCGCGAACGCGCTAAGGGCGTCGTCGAAAGAAACGCGGTTCTCCTCGGAAATAATGTCGTCGCCTGCGACAAGCCCGTACCCCATCAAGGTCCACAAGTAGGCGAGCGTCTTGTGCGAGATGTCGTCCCGCACAAGCCC
>LVBO01000212.1 GCA_001604435.1 Synergistales bacterium Syner_01 | reverse complement strand
GTTCGGAGCGGCCGCCGATGGCGTAGGTTTGACCGGGAACGCCCTTTTCCAGGACGGCGAGGAGGGCGCGGCAGTGATCGTCGACGTGGAGCCAGTCGCGGATGTTGGCGCCGTCGCCGTAGACGGGGAGCGGCTTTTCGGCGAGCGCGTTGAGGATCATGTGGGGGATGAGCTTCTCCGGGAACTGGCGGGGGCCGTAGTTGTTGGAGCAGTTGGTGACGAGTGTCGGCAGGCCGTAGGTGTGATGGTACGCCCTGACGAGGTGGTCCGAGGACGCCTTGGAGGCGGAGTACGGCGAGCGTGGGTCGTACGGGGTTTCCTCGTCGAAGGCCCCCTCGGGGCCGAGCGAGCCGAAGACCTCGTCGGTGGAGATGTGGAGGAAGCGGAAGGAGTCCTTCCTGTCGTTCGGGAGCGCGTGATGGTGGCGCCGCGCCGCTTCGAGCAGGCGGAACGTGCCGACGACGTTGGTCAGGATGAAGTCCTCGGGGGCGTCGATGGAGCGGTCGACGTGGCTTTCGGCGGCGAGGTGGAGGACGGCGTCGGGCGAGTGTTGCTCCAGAGTCTCGCGCAGCAGGTCGGCGTCGCGGATATCGCCGCGGACGAAGGTGTAGCGCGCGTTTTCCGCCGCGTCGGAGAGCGAGGCCGGGTTGCCGGCGTAGGTGAGCGCGTCGAGGTTGACGACGTCGTACCCCGAGGCGAGGGCGAGTCGGACGAGGTTGGAGCCGATAAAGCCGCAGCCCCCTGTGATAAGGAGTTTCATGGGCGATGACCACCTTGTGCGGAGAGATGTGGTTCGGGACTATTAAAGCGCACGGGGACTTTTTTTACAAGGAGCAAAAAGCGCGCCCCCGAAGTTGCAACGGAATTTGTTATTGACAGGCCCTTCCGACTCTCGTATATTTTCTTGCTGGACGAAGGCAATTGATACATTCCAACGGTGTGTCCCGAAAGGAGCTTCCCGCATGTTCATTTCGCTTCTCCGTTCGATACGATTTCTTTGTCGCTGTCTGCCGCTCTTCTTCGTATTATCAACGCCGTTGCTATGCGAGGGGACTACGGTGTACTACGTGACCGTGTCGGGCGGCTCGGAGGCGAAGGACGGCGCATCGTGGACGCGCGCCCTCGACGAGGAAGGATTCGTCGAGAAACTGAACGGAGACGGGCTTGGCGACGCGGAGTTCTGGGTGGCCGAGGGAACGTACAGTCCGACGAAGGTAGAGGATCCTGCGAAGTCGTTCGTCATCGGAGACGGCGTTGCGCTCTATGGAGGTTTTTCCGGAAATGAACAGAAACGTGAAGAGCGGGACTGGGTAGCACGTCCGACGATTCTCACTGGGAAGTTCAGTAACAGCAGTTTCGCCGTCCATGTCGTGAGGGTGCAAAGCGCCTCCGAACGACCCGCGGTTCTTGATGGATTTATCGTGACCAAAGGAAAGGCTATAAAAAAGCCGAAAGCTTCCGACCAGCGCGGAGGCGGTCTTTACAGCGAAAACGCGAAGCTCAAGATCGCGAACTGTACGTTCACGGAGCATAAAGCGACGCTGAACGGAGGCGCGCTGTTCATCAGAGGGGGCGCTGCGGTCATCGCGGGGTGCGCGTTTACCTCGAATACAGCCGGACAGGGAGGCGGCGCGGTGTACTCCGATTCGACCGGGCTTGAGATTCTGGACTGTTTTTTTTCCGATAATTCCACGGAGCAAAGCGGCGGCGGGGCGATGTACGCCGCCGCCGAATCAAAAGTAACGAACTGCCTGTTTTCCAATAACTCCGCGAGGGTCGGCGGAGCGGTAATGGACGGCAGCGGGAAAATGGTCGTTCGGAACTGTTTTTTCTCGGAAAACCAAGCGATGGAAATAGGCGGAGGTTTTCACACAAGCGGGGGAAATCCGACGGTTTCCGAATCGTCTTTTTTCGGAAATAGGGCGGACCTGAACGGCGGAGGCCTCTGTACCCTTTCCGGGAGTCCCGTGGTGACGAACTGCACTTTTTCCGGAAACCTTTCGAAATCGGCCGGGGCAGGGATATACAGTGCT
This sequence comes from Synergistales bacterium Syner_01, assembly GCA_001604435.1. Classification (GTDB taxonomy): domain Bacteria; phylum Synergistota; class Synergistia; order Synergistales; family Aminobacteriaceae; genus JAAYLU01. The sequence goes on along the minus strand of LVBO01000212.1, from coordinate 2,555 downwards.
TCGGGATCGCCGACGATCATCAATTGCACGTTTTCCAACAACTCGGTTGCGCCGAACGGAGTAGGGGGAGGGATGTTCGTCAACGCCGGGACGGCGCGTGTTCTCAATTCCATCTTTTGGGACAATGGGAACGGTCAGTTCGTGGCGAACGCCGGGCTCTCGACGCTTGTGCACTGCGTTGTTCAGGAGTGGACCGAAGGAGAGTCCCGTATCGTCTCGAATGCCGTCTTTTCCGGCGACCCGCTGCTTGCGCCTCCGGGCGACAACGGAGGGCCGACGAGGACGCATGCCCTTGGTGAGGGAAGTCCGGCGATCGGCGCGGGTTTCCCTGCGGGAGAGCATTTAGTCGGAGGCGGATCGGTCGTCGTTCCTTCAGTCGATCAGCGGGGGTATTCCAGGCCTCAAGGAAAGAGCGTGAGCATCGGCGCTTATGAGTACGGCGCGGCTCCCGCGCAGGAGCCGACACCCGAGCCTCTCCCGACGCCTACACCGAGTCCTGCGCCGGAACCGACGCCGATTGTCGCTCCCACTCCCGCTCCTTCGCCGTCGCCGATGCCGGAGCCAACTCCGACTCTTGTCCCGACGCCTATACCCTCACCAAACCCTGACCCTGTAACACTTTCCGCTTCCACCGGCGGATGCGGCATCCTTTCCGGCGGGGGCGCGCTCGTGCTGCTCCCGCTTCTTGCGTGTGTGCTCCCGGGAAAGAAATGGTAGCGCATCCCCACTTCGACGAAGTCCGCAACGCCCGTGGGGTGAAGAGTCCTTATCATCCATGCTCCGATTTGATATACTGCAAAATATATACTCAGTCGGTATGCGGGGCGTTTACGGGAGCTTCGGAAGGGGCTCCCTCTATCATTTTAAAGATGGTACCACTGGGCGGGGATCGTCCTCGTCTTCGTGGTCGTCGTCAACGCGGTGAAGATGGTGATGGACGCGATAGGGTAAAAGCAACCAATAGAAATGACGAAGCCCCGGTGTCGCCGCCCGGGGCTTCTTTCGATTCAAAGGATATCAAGGTAGCGGTTTATAATGTGTTTTGTAAAGGCATCGAAGGCATCTATTGCCTCGGGCGCGTATTTTCGTATAAGCCGCTCGTTCAGCTGGACGCCGTAGCCGTGGTGAAGGTGATGCCTGTACTTGAGCATACCCCGTACGGTGTCCCGAATATCTGCGGGGATGAGCTCCATTTCGTTGGAAAGGCGCAACAAGTTGCTGTGCCAGGATTCGTTCTTCTCGATCTTTCTGCCTTCGATGTTTTCGAGAATACACCGCAAGGACTGTTCGAAGGCTTTATAAATATCTCCAAGGCACATGTCCATGCCGGCAAGCTGGATTTTATCCCATTCCGGCAGGTTGAGATACTCCTGCATCGACGGCACGGTGTCTTCTTTTATAAGTCTCCACACTTCACGCAGAAACTGTCGCGCGCGCTCTTTCGCGTTCATAGATCGTCACTCCTTCGGCGCGGATCATCACCATGACGGGCAGGGCATCCTCCATCCGTACGAGGTCGACGTTTTTCATATGGAGTTCAGGAGCCCATGTAAGGTCGTTCCACATCTCGACGAACGTTTCCGCGTCGAGTCCGCCGACGGCCAGGTCGATGTCGCCCGCTTCCTCCTCCGGAAGATGCAGGCAGGAACCGAAGAGCACAATGCGTTGCACTCCGTGTTTCTCTCCTATTTTTTTGATGAATTCAAGGCTTTTTTGCGAGAGCACAACTCTCCCTCCTTACAGGCGCCGCTGAATGAGTTTTTCGCGTCCCCTTTTCGTTCTTATTCTACCATCTCTACAACCGGTGCGCGCCCGCCGCGACGAAGGAGAGTCCCGCCTTCGTCAGGGCCTCCGCGGTGCTGTTGACCGCCTTGTGCTTCATCAGGTAGTTCAGCGTGAGGGCGTCCATCTCGCCGGAGGACTCGACCTCCTTCTTCTCGCGGAAGTAGTCGAGGATGTCGGACGGATGTTCCAGCTTCTGTTCGTCCTCGGGGTTGCCTCCCTCGTGCTTGGCGGAGATGTTGGGGACGGTCTTCGCCAGCTTCAGCAGCCCCTCCCTGCGGTTGTACGGCTGGCGGACGATGCTCTTCCACGTCTCGGTGATGTGGTGCTCGATGCGCACCTGGTCCTCCAGGCCGAGGTCTCTGCGGATGGCGGCGGCCTTCGCGATGTGCGCGTCGTCGATGGAGTTGGAGAGGTTGAATCCGGCGAGCGGGGTGCTCCCGTCGTCGCGGGCGAACATGCGGGCGGCGAGCAGCGTCCAGAGGACGGCGTAGGGATTGTCGTTCCCCATGAAGACGGAGATCTTGAAACGTACGTCCACGCCCATCCGGTAGAGCAGGTACCCCAGGAAGACGGTGCCGGGGTTGATGTTGAGCACCTCGTCCACTCCGTAGTTCGTATAATAGTAGAGCACCTCGTCGACCCACTGGAGCGGGTGGCTGTTCGGCTGGCCGATGCCGCCGAAGTAGCCGGTGATGGTGCCCGGTCCGCCGAGGTGGACGTTGGAGCCGTCGACGCCCTTGGTGTCCAGCGTCTCGACGCAGGTCGCGCCC
>LVBO01000211.1 GCA_001604435.1 Synergistales bacterium Syner_01 | reverse complement strand
CTGCACGCAATCCACATATCGAAATTGTTCAAAACATTATCCACGTATCTCACCCTCCGTATAAAAAATAAGTTCTCTCGCAATTGCCACCAGAAAGAATTGATGCGCAACGCGACGCCATGGTACAAAAAAACAGACTTCTTAAAAACGACTCGAATACGACTTTATTTCGAGCCGCTCTCCGCAAGCTGTTTCTCGAACTTTTCCAGTTCGAGCACGCAGGCGACCGCCAAACGCGTCCGTTCGAAAAGGCTCTCGACGACGGCGTACTCTCTGTCGGAATGGTTCCACTCGCCCTTTCCCCCCATCTGATCGATCGTCGGAACTCCCGCGGCGACCGAGTAGGCGGAGTCGGAACCGCCTCCGGAGACGACGGCCTCGGGGCTCCCGTATCCCAGCTCTTCGGAGACGCCTCTCACGAAATCGAACAACCTGTCGTTTCCGGCGGTTCTGGACATGGGGCGCATTCCGATCGTGCGAACGTACGTCGTCCGCGTGCCGTCGACGTAGTTTTTTTCCAGCACGCTCTTGATCCGCTCCTCGACGAAATCGACCTGTCCGTCTTCCAGCACGCGGACGTCGACGCCGATTTCCGCGAAGTCCGGAACGGCGTTGCGCACCACGCCTCCCTTGACGGTTCCCACGTTGAACGTGATTCCTTCGTCGTAGTCGCTCAGCGCCTGGATATCCACGATCTTGTGCGCCATCTCCAGAATGGCGCTGCGCCCCTTTTGCGGGTCGCGCCCGGCGTGCACCGACACGCCCTCGACGACGACGTCGTAGGCGATCGTACCCTTTCGCCCCACCACCAGCGAATTGTTCACATCGCCCGTTTCGAAGTTGAAGGCTGCGGCGGCGCCCCGGCTCTCCTCCTCGAACACGCGGGGCATGTCGCTCTTCGGGTGCATCGACTCCTCGTCCCCCGCGAGCACGATACGGATAAGGCGGTCCGAATACCCCGCCTCCATCAGCGCGCGCGCCGCGAAAAGCTGAATCGTCACGCCCGATTTCATGTCGAGAACGCCCGGGCCGTAGGCCTTGCCATCAATAATTCTGAAAGGACGTTTCGCCGTTGTTCCGCGAGGGAAGACCGTATCGAAGTGGCCCAGAAAGCAGACATGGGGCTTGGGCGTCTGCGTCCCGAATTCCGCGACCAGCGCGTTGCCGGCGTCGGGATATTCGACGAGCCGCGCCCGCCCGCCGAACCGCTCGACGGTCTCCTTCAAAAAGAGGGCAACCTTGTCGACGTCCTCTTTGAAAAACGTCCCGCTCTCCATGTTCACCAGCCGCTCCCAATAATTCACCATTTCTTCCTTTGCGCTTTCGATGAATCCGAACGCCTTTTCCTTCGCACTTCTCATACGGAGACCTCCTCTTCGATAACGGGCCGGAACGTCCTCCCGCGTACGCGTACTCCTCGTCGGACGGAGAACGCGTCGAATCCGCGCACTCGCAAGAATGCGAATGCGCACCGTGCGCGCGCAGATAAAAACAGAAAATTGCATCTCAACGCGCTTCATCATACAAAAATAGCAACGCTTGAAAACGTCTTCAATATGACTTTTATCCGATTCGAAAGGGAGGACTCTTCGACGACGTTGCCGCGAAGAGACGCCGTGAAAGCGGTACGGACGGACAAAGCCGCTCTCCGGAACGGAGAACGGCTTTGTGGAATTACGATCATATTTTCTCTACTCTACGGTCGCGCGCACAACGAACCGTGCGGGAGCGAGCATTAAAACCAAGTCACAGTTCCCTCCCGCCTCGTTCGCGGGCGCACCGCCTCCGGGCCGGCGGAGTACCCCAGCGTCATGCCGAAAAGCGGGTCGTACCCCTCGGGCGCCATGCATCCGTCCGTAGCGAAGAGATAGCGCAGCAGCCCGATCCAGCAGGTACCGAGCCCCAGCGAAAAGGCCGCGAGCTGCATGTTCTGGATGGCCGCGCTGCAATCGGCAAGAGCCGAGAGGTGCGTCCCGGTTTTACGGAGCGTTCGCTCTCCGTAGATCATGATCACCACCGGCGCGCCGAAGAAGATCCTGTACTTCGGGTTGGCGCCCATGGCCGCGATCCTCTCGATGCCGGACTCCCGCATGGCGGCGCGGGCGCGTTCGTCGAGATCCTCGATCATCTTCCGGTCGACGAGCACGCCGAAACGCCACGGCTCCGCGTCCGCACCGGTCGGCGCATGGAGCCCCGCCTGAAGCACGGTTTCGATGTCCTCCCGCTTCACCGGCTCGGCCGAATATTTCCGGATGCTGCGCCGTTCGAATATGGCGCGCAGAACTTCGTTCATCATGTTCGCCTCCTTCTCAAAAAATCCGGGCGATCCCGCTCTTCGCGATCGCCCGGCTATGCTTCTCGTCGAACGCGCTACCGCATCCGCGCGTGAATTCGGTTTCTTCCACTCTCCCTACAGCACCGAGGAGATCAGGTCCTTGTGCGGGGAGGGGATGACGGCGGAGCTGACGATGCCGCCCTCTTCGCCGAGCTTCTTTTCGCAGGCGCGTACCGACGTCTCCACGCTTCCCAGGTCGCCGGTGAAGAGGACGAACCCCTTCCCGCCCAGGCCGCGCGCGATGCGGATTTCCACGAGCGCGACGTTGCCGGCCTTCGCCGCCACGTCGCCCGCCTGAATCGCGGCGACGGCGGAGATGGTCTCGACCACGCCGAGCGCCTCCACCTTTTTTATCTCCACGGTGGCCGTGATGGCGGGAAGAACCGACGGGTGGATGCTGGTGAGCACGTGCGAGTCCACCGTGAAGATGTCGCCGACCGCGACGGCCTTGTCCACGGCGGTTTTTACGGAGTCCACCTCGCCGCCGACGATGGTGACGTACTTGCCGGGGCAGATGGGCGACGAGAAGAGCAGCTGCACCTCCGAAGCCTTCAGCATGGCGTCCGCCGCCTCGATACCCTTCGGTATCGTCTTGTATTCAACGAGTCCTATGGCTTTGCTCATTCATTCTCCCTCCCGTCGGTCGTTGCCTCGACGACGACTCTGTCCTTCTCGACCGCGCGCACGACGCCGGAGATCGACGAGTGCACGTGCGCCGAAACGGGCCCCTCTCCCCACGCGACCATCTGGCCGCGTTCCACGACGTCGCCGGGGGCCACGATGGGTTCCGCGGGCGCGCCGATGTGCTGTTTCAGCTTCAGCACGACTTTTTCGACCGGAGAGGGGAACTCCTCCCGCAAGGGGGCCTTCCGTCCGATGTACTTCGACAGTCCCAAGCGGTGCGTCAGCTTCGTCACCGGGAAGAGGCGGTACTCCCTGAACGGGTTGACCCGCTCGGGGCGCTCGTGGTGCGGGTTCTTGATGCCGGCCGCGTTCATGCGGACCTTCAGCTCCTTGTTCAGCTTCCAGGGCTGGAGCCCCATGATGCACGCCGTCTCGCAGAGGCCGCACTCGCAGCAGAGGAACGCCTCCGTCGCCGCGGCGTCGTGCTCGCAGGTGCTGTTGTAGGCGGCCAGGCGCATCAGCTTGTCCGGGCGGAGCTTGTGCCCCAGCAGATAGCGGGGACAGACGTCGGTGCAGAGCATGCAGTGGCAACAGGCGATCTTCGCCAGGCGCATCATCTCGGTCATGTCGCGCCCCTTCGAGATTGCCAGCGGGTGATCGCGCGGCAGCAGCAGAATGCCCTTCGTCGTCTTGCTCACGGGCTCCTGCGGGTCGAACACCAGACGGCCCATCATCGGGCCGCCGTCGACGGCGACCCACTCCTTCACCGTCGGGCCGCCGCACGCCTCGATGACCTCGCCGAACGAGACGCCGACGGGAACCTTGAGCGTCGCCGGATTCTTCACCTCGCCCGCCACCGTCAGGTACTTCTCGATCACGGGGCGGTCCTCCAGCGCTTCGGAAATATTGTAGAGCGTCTCCACGTTGAGCACGACCACGCCCACGTCGAGCGGAATGCCTCCCTCGGGGACGATGCGCTTGAAGACCTCGTAGACGAGCACCTGCTCGTCGCCCGCCGGGTAGCTGTTGGAGAGCACGTGGTGACAGAGCTTCGGAAACGCCGGAAGCGCCGCCTCCACGTTGCGGATGGCGTCGTGGTACTTCTCCTTGAGGGCGAAGATGCCCCCCTTGGCCCCCGTCAACTCCACCAGCGCGGTCATCGCGCCGAAAAGCTTCTTCGTGTGCACCGAGGCGATCTGCTGGTCCACCTCCAGCATCGGCTCGCACTCCGCGCCGTTCAGCAGTATGTATTCGCAGGCGCGGGCGAACTTGACGTGGGTGGGAAATCCCGCTCCGCCCGCGCCGACGACTCCCGCGTTCCGTATTTTCTCAAGTATGTCGTTCATCGAGCCCCTCCCCCTGTTCCCCGTTCCGGGCCGTTCATCCTCCGAAGACGAGGGTCTTGATCACCACGGGAAGCACCCTCCCCTTCGCCAACGGTTTGCCTATGTCGATATAGTCGCCGTTCTCCACCTTGATGCCGTCGATGCTCACGACCTTCTTCCCGTCCCCGAGGCGGCTGCGGAGCGCGTACCCCAGCGCCTTCGCCATGTCCCTCTCGACGACGAGGATCACCTTGTCCGTATGCGTCAGATACTCCGACAGTCCGTCGTGCAGGTCCTCCGCGATCCGCTGCACCTCGTCGAAGGAGGGGTTCTCCTTCCCCCGGAAGGAGACGGCGACCGTCCGCTGCCGTCCGGAGGAGTCCTTGAACCAGTGGAGCTTCTCCGAAAGCGCGTGGCCGAGGCTGTTCCGCTCGTCCTCCTCCGTGAGCTTCAGGATGGGGAGG
>LVBO01000210.1 GCA_001604435.1 Synergistales bacterium Syner_01 | reverse complement strand
GTTGGAGATTCCACGATAACGAGCGTTCTGTCCGAAGAGCCTGCCGCGGCCGGAAGCGCCGTCTTCGACTTTGGCCGAGATGCCGGACTCTTTTTCGCCGTTTGTTTTCTCACGGGCTTCTTCGGGAGCGTGTCCGCAGAAACCGTCTTCTCCGACGCGTTGTTCGCGGCGGAGCTTTTCGTCGACGCGCGCTTCTTCGACTTCGCCGCCGCCCCGGACGACGAGGCGCTCTTCGATGGAGCGCTTTTTTTGATGGAGGCTTTCTTCGCCGGAGCCGACGAATCTTGTGCAGTCTTCGATGTCGTCTTCGTACTCTTTTTCGGTGAAGCGGCGGCTTTTTCTACTACTCCCTCCGCTTCAGCGGCTGTTTTTTTGCGAACCATGCGAAAAAAACCGCCCTCAGCAAAGAGTGCAGCTCGAAGGATAGAGCCTCTCCGAGGCCGTCTCGGGGATCTCGAAGGAACAGTCGTCCAGCAGCGCGTCTACGAGGAAATCAAAAAGAGAAGCGTCCGCAGCGGCATTCTTGAGACGGCCGAGGGCGACCGCTTCGAGAATAGCCCGCTCCGTAACTTCCAGCGGCACTTCTTCCGTTGCAAGATAGCGGTAGATCTTCGCCTGAGCATCAGGGGAGAGATACCGCCGTTCAAGATCGTGGAGCACTCTTTTGAACTCGAGGGACTCGGTCATGCGCCCCCGGGTTCCGCAAAATTTTTTTGTAATGGGCACCAGGTTTCTTCCTTTCCCGAATGGTTTGGAGTTACTTCGGGACGGCGCTCCAACGGCCCGGTCCCGCGACAAAAACACGCCCCGCGGCCATAAGCGCAGCGAGGCAGGAAAATACATCAGCGGGAGTCATTGTACCCTCAACAGCAAGGTTGTCAACAGTTCTCTCCCCGGATTTTTCCAAAAGGCAAAGAATTCTTTGCTCTTTTTCAGTGAAGGCAACGGAATTTTGCTCTCCTCGAATCGGCGTCTCTTCGAAGAGGGAGAGCTGGCGTCCAAGGGCGAGGGAAATGAAGTCGGGTATCGACACCAACGGCACGGCGCCGTCGTACAGAAGACGGTTGGAACCTTCGCACCCCGATTCGTTGATCCTTCCCGGAACCGCCCATACCTCCCGGCCCGCTTCGAGAGCGCAGCGAGCCGTAATCATCGCGCCGCTCTTCGAAGGCGCCTCGACGACGACCAGACGGTCGGCGAGCGACGCGATGATGCGGTTGCGCTCCGGAAAGCGCCACTGCTTGGGCTGCGAACCGAGGGGGTATTCCGAGAGCAGCGCGCCTCCCTCTTCGACGAGGCGGGCAAAGAGCGGTTCGTGGCCGCGGGGATAGGCCACGTCGACGCCTGTTCCGAGGACGGCGGCGCTTGTGCCTCCTGCCGAGAGGCATCCTTCGTGGGCAGCCTTGTCGATGCCCGCCGCTCCGCCGCTGATAACGACGCCCCCTGCGCCGCCGACGGCGCGGCCGATCTCGAAGGCGGCGCGCATACCGTACGTGGAGCATCGCCTGGTCCCGACGACGGCAACGGAAGGACCTCGGAGCGGCCACTTGCCCCTGACGTAGAGCAAGCGGGGAGAGTCGGGCAGTCCGCCGAGCGCGTCGGGCCACTCCTTGTCGCGGAAGGTAAGAAGACGGACGCCGACCCGCTTCGCGCGCTGCTCCTCTTCGTCGGGCCAGCAGGAATCGACGAGGCTTCGCAACGTCCGGCACACCGCTTCGGAACACCCCAGGCGACTCCAGAGCGTTTCCCCCTCCTCCCAGAACGTCTCGGGAGAAAGCGCCTCGCGTTCAAATGCGTTCCAGATACGGACGGCGGGACCTCCCGAACCTGCCAACACCAGGAGCGTTCGCAGCACCGGGTTCATCTCCAGACGCCTCCGTCTCTGTACGCGAGGGCTTCGGCGACGTGCGGGACGTCGACGCTGTCGCTTCGGGCAAGATCCGCGATCGTTCGCGCGACCTTGAGCACCCGCCCTATTCCTCTTCCGGAGAGGCGCAGGTTGCCCGCCATCGAGGAGAGGAAAGGACGCACGTCGGACGATAGAGCAAGCGAGCGTTTGACCAGGCGTTCGGGGAGCTCGGCGTTGCAGGAAAATCCGTGGGACGCCCAGCGCTCCCTCTGGATCTCCCGCGCGGCGCGTACCCGCTTGGCGACGTCCGCGCTGCATTCGCCGCCCGCGCTCTCCACCGCGACGAGCTCTTCGGGCAAGAGCCGGGGCACGGAGACGTGCAGGTCGATTCTGTCGAGGATGGGTCCGGATATCTTCCGGCGGTAGCGCTCCCTCTCAAGGTGGGAGCAGACGCATCGTTCCACGGGATCGCCGTCCCAGCCGCATGCGCACGGATTCGCGGCGACGACGAGCAGCACGCGGCAGGGGTAGAGCGCGGAACCCGCGGCCCTGCTGACCGTGATCGCCCCGTCCTCCAGCGGCTGACGGAGGCCTTCAAGCAGATCGCGGCGGAACTCGGGAAACTCGTCGAGGAAGAGCACTCCCCTGTGGGCGAGGCTGATCTCTCCAGGACGAAGGGTCGCGCCGCCTCCGCAGATGGAGACGGTGCTCGCCGTGTGATGGACCGACCGGAACGGCGGCTGCACCCCCCGTTCGAAAGGGAGGCCGAGCGTGCTCCGTACCAGCGTCGTCTCCAGCAGTTCCTCGTGGGAGAGCGGCGGGAGGATGCCCCGAAGCGCCCGCGCGAGGAGCGTCTTGCCGCTTCCCGGCGAGCCGATGAGCAAGATATTATGGTGCCCCGCGGCCGCGATCTCCAGTGCGCGGCGCGCCCCCGCCTGCCCCCTGATATCGGCGAAGTCGGGATCGGCGCGGACGTCGTCTTCCGGCGGCGCATACTCGGGTACCGAGAGGAGCTCCTTCTCGCCGCGGAAGAAGGCGAAGAGATCCGCCAGGTCCTCCACCGCGTACGCCTCGCACCCCTTGACGAGCGATATCTCCGAGGCGTTTTCGGCGGGGGCGAAGAGAGGAACTCCCGAGTCGCGGGCGAGGATCGCGGCGCCGACGGCGCCTCTGACTCCCCGCAGACGCCCGTCGAGAGCAAGCTCTCCCAGAAATATACCCCCGGGTACGGAGGGGAGAGCGCCCATGGCCGAGGCGATGCCGATCGCTATCGGAAGATCGAGGACAGCCCCTTCCTTCGGAAGATCCGCCGGAGCAAGATTGACCGCGACACGCCCCCTGACGGCCATTCCCAAAAAACGGAGCGCAGCCCGGACCCGCTCTTTCGACTCGCGCACCGCCGCGTCCGGAAGACCGACGATGGCGATGGAAAACAGCCCGCCCGTGATCTCCGCTTCGACTTCGACGGCGACCGCTTCGATACCGCGGAGCGTGATTCCCTGAACGCCGTTCATGCGTAATCGCCCCCCGCCGTGATATCCTCGAATCGCTCGATATGCGCGTCTCCGTCCTCCGGCAGCGTCACGGCCACGACGTCGATCCGCCACGGACCGTCCCATCGGCGGGAATTCATGTATTTCGTGCCGGTACGGACGAGACGACGGATCTTTCTCGGCCCCACCGACTGTTCGCCGCTCTGCATCCACCCCGGCGCGCGCGTGCGCACTTCCACGACGACGAGCTCGTTCCCGTCGCGGGCGACGATGTCCAGCTCTCCCCCTCTGAAGGAGACGTTCCGTTCAAGGACCGTCCATCCGAGGGCGCGCAGATGCGCTTCGGCGAGTTCCTCCCCGCGACGGCCCGTCAGAAGATGCTCCGCCGTCATAGCTTTTCTCCCTTGTCGAGTCTGTAGACGAAGGTGAGTATCCTGGCGACGGCCTCGTACAGCTCTCCCGGGATTTCCTCGCCCAGTTCGAGGACGAGCAGCGCGCTCACAAGGGCGGCGTCTTCGACGACCGGAACGTCGGCCTGGCGCGCAAGCTCCACGATTTTCTCCGCGACATAGCCCTTCCCGGAGGCGACGACTCGCGGCGCATCGTCGTGCTTCTGATCGTACTGCACCGCGGCCGCTTGGGCGCGCTTTTTTTTCGGGGGGCTCATACCGTGATGTCCAGTCCGCGCCCCGGCACGCGCGGCATTCGCCTTCCGTGGGTCACGGCGACGTTCTGCAGAGAAAGCGGAATCTCTTCGAGTTCATGGCGAAGAATATGGCGGCGGCGGCGGAGCTCCTCGAAGCTCGTTTCTTCTTCCGCCTTCAGCACCACGCTCAGGGACCGACCGTCCGTCTCCGCGTCTCCCGCCACAAGACCGAGCCGATCTCCCTCCATTTCAAAAGAGACGGACCAGAACGATTTGTCTCCTCTTTTAAAGGCGCTTGTGGCGATTCGGGCGTTCAGGGGCTGCGCATCGTCTCCGGCGGGGAGAAACGCCCCCGCGAGCAGCGAGGGATCGACTCCTTCGCGCGACGGGCTGGAAAGAAGACCGTGCCCGCGCAGAAAGACGGCGATATCGTCGTCCCCGCCGAGCAGCGATCGCAGGACTTTCCGCGGATCGTCGCCGCGCGCGAGGCGTTCGCGAAGTTCGTCCCGCGTCCTCTTCCAGAGGGAGGAGGTTTTTTGTTCATCGAGAGAGAGATACCATGAAAGCACCTGGACGTTGGCGCTGGTCATCGGAAGGCCGCGGGCCCACAGCTCCGCCAGAGGAGCGAGCTGGCCCGGCTGCTGTCCCATGCCGTTCCACGCCGTGCGGATGGAAGCGAGCGCCTTGGGGTCCAGCGAAAGCCCCCGGGCGATGAGGGCCGAGGCGACTTCCTTGTCTCCCGAGGAGAGCTTGCCGAGGAGCGCTTGCTCCGCGTCGGAGAGGCGGAGCACCGGTATGTCGCCGGAGGAGTCCCAGACGGCCCGGAAGTGCTGCCCGACCAGAAGCGGCAGGTTGGCTTGCGCCGTAAGCGTCTGCCCCGCCACCCGAACGAGGTAAGCGCCCGCTTCGCGCGCTTCGAGGACGGTTCCGTTCACCACCGTTCCGTTCGGGATCGTGGAGAGGGGCTTGCCCTGCTGTTGCGGAGCGCCGTCGACCCGCGGCTGTTGAGCGTCGGGGAGTCCGGGGCGTATTTGCGGGCCGGTGATGCCGCCGATGTTCGGGGGGGTCATGAGGGAGTCCTCCAAGAAAAGCTTTTTCTATGCACGGGAGAGGGCCCCAAGGAGAGCAACGCGGTTCTGTGCGCCGCCGTAGGGTACCCCTTGTGTTTTTTCAAACCGTATCCGGGGTAGAGCGCGTCGAGAGCATCCATCACGCGGTCTCGAAGCACCTTGGCCACGACGGACGCCGCGGCGACGGCCGGAACGAGCGAATCGGCCTTCGGAAGCGCCAGCTGGCGGAACGGAAGATCGGGCACGGTGAACGTGCCGTCGACGAAGACAGTATCGAAGAGAGGGGGAAGTTTCAACAGGCTCCGCCGCATCGCCCACAAAGAGGCGCGCAGGATGTTCATGCGATCGATCCGTTCATGGGAGGCGGCCTGCGCGCGCCAGAGGACACCGAGAACGCGCATCTTGTCGAAGAGCGCCTCCCGTTTCCGGGACGTCAGTTTTTTCGAGTCGGCGAGGCCGAGCGCGAGCAGTTCGTCGCACTGCGATTCCGTCAGGATGACCGCGGCGGCGACGACCGGTCCGCAGAGAGGGCCTCTCCCCGCTTCGTCGGTTCCGGCGATACGTCCGAACTCCTTCAGCTCCATCAGATCTCCCCCGGAAACTCCAGCGTCACGCGGCCGAGACGCCCCGTCGAGAAGGCCTCGACAAACCGCCGTGCGGCGTTCGAAAGATCCACCGCTCCGCCGGAAACAAGACAGCCAAGACGCCTCCCGAGCGCCTCCAGGACATCTTCGTCGGACGTTTCAGCAGGAGCGCCGACGCTCCATTTCGCCTCGACCATCCCCCACAGACTCTTTCGACGAAGGACGGCGATAAGGTCGAGAGCGACGTTCTCATACCCTCCGATAACCTCGGCCTTGCTGCTTCCGAGCCATGCAAGGCAGCGCTGCACGGCGTCGTCCGCCTTCGGGTCGAGGATTCCGGGCGAATCCACCGCCAAGATTCCTTTTCCTCTGTACCATGAAACCCCCCGCGTAATACCGGGAATGCCCCCCACCTGCGCGGACGATTTGCCTACAAGCGCGTTCAGAAACATCGATTTGCCGACGTTCGGAATGCCCACGACAGCCAGCCGCACCTCGCGGTGCGCCGGTCCGAAGACGGCAAGATCGCGCCTGACTTGATCCATTCTCGGCTTGAGCAGGTCGAGCGCCCATGCCTTCACACCCGACGCGGCGAAGTGAGCGAGCCACTTCGCGGTGGCCTTCTCGTCCGCAAGGTCGCGCTTCGAGAGGGCGACGGCTACGGGACACACGGAGGAAAGCTCCCCGACGAGCGGAGAGGATGTCTGCGCCGGAGCCCGCGCGTCGCGCACCTCGATGATGATGTCCAGTTTCCCGGCGAGTTCGGAAAGCTTTCGCTTTCCCTTGGCCATATGGCCGGGATACCAGACGGTACGCCCCATCTAGTCCACCATCCCGATCCTGTTCAGAGGCCAGTAGCGGAAAAAGACCGGGCCGCGGATGTTCTGCTTCGGGACGAACCCCCAGAAACGGCTGTCCTGCGAGTTCGGCCTGTTGTCGCCCATTGCGAAGTAGGAATTCGCCGGAATCTTCACCGGGACCTCCGGAAAGACCGGCCCCGCGGTGAGCGAGAAGCTGTCGTGATTTTTTACGTACTCTTCCTGAAGAGGCTGTCCGTTGATGAGAACGACACCGTTGCGAACCTCGAGAACGTCGCCCGGGAGACCGACGATTCGTTTGACGAAATCCCTCTTGGGGTCCACCGGGTATTTGAAGACGAAGAGCTGCCCTCTCTTCGGCTCCTGGAAGTGATACCAGAACTTGGCCACCAGCACCCTGTCTCCGACCTCGAGAGTGGGAATCATGGAACCGCTTGGAATCCAGAACGCCTGCACAACGAACGTCCGGAGAATGAGGGCCAGAACAAGAGCCCAGAGAATTGTTTCGATGGTCTCGCGCCACCAGGGTTTCGCCGCTGCCATACAATAACCTCCGTTTCAAAGTGAAGAACCGATGGGGAAAAAGGGTTCCTGTTTCCAGTATCGGCCTCTTTTATACCCCGAAAAAGCAAGAGTTTCAATCCCGCAGTAACATTTTCACGCAAAAACGGCGCTTTCCGCATCACGGCGGCGTATCCCGCAACGAAACACGTCCGTACGGAGAGACGACGATATACCACAGCGCTTTCGCCGTTTTACGCGGCCCTTCGGAAGCGGACACCCGTATCGTGAGAGCCGGCGTCAGGATGTTCCACTTCGGCACGTAGAAGCTGCGGGGCGACTCAACCGCATTGTTGATGAAAAAGGCGCTTCCGTCTCCGCGGAAGACCTCGTCTTCGACGGGAGCGGTCCACTGGACGACGATATTCCTCTGCGAGCGCAACGAAGACGGGGAGAGCGTGAAAGCTCTTCCCGTCAGCAGTGCCTTGTAAAAGACCCGCTGCAGCCATGACGCCGCCCGTTCGCCCTCTCTCCGAACTCGTTCCGGCGAGGAGGCGTCGATAAACGAGGATGTGAGCGCAGGCGCAATGCAGGCCGAGAGGATCGTCAGCACGAGAAGAACGACGATCAGTTCGGCAAGGGAAAACGCGCCGCGAGGGGAACTCCGGGAAAGAGTCCCCCTCGCGGCGCGGAGAACAGGTTCAGGAGCCGACGATCGCCTCATACCCCAACTTGAGGACTTTCATATTGGCGTCCTCGAACTTGGCCGGCGAAAGCCGCTTCACCGCTTCCGACGTTTCCTCGAAAGAAGGCGCCCCGACGCCGGCTCCGCACATTCCGCCCATGAGGAGGACGTTCAGGAAGAGAAAATTCCCGCCCATGTGCTCTTTCAAAAGCCGATAGCCTTCGAGAGCAAATACGGAAACATGGCGCTCTTTCAGAAATGCGTCGAGTTTCGGATTTGCGAAAGCCGACGCGTCGTGGACGTTCACCACGAAAGCGCCCCCTTCGCGGAGAAAATGCAGGTTGCGCACGCCCTCGTTCTGGTCGAACGCGAGGAGCAGATCCGCCTCCCCCGCTCTGACCAGCGGACTGACATATTCGCCGGTCTTGAAGTGGCTGACCACCGATCCGCCTCTCTGGGCCATGCCGTGCACTTCGCTCCCCATGACGTGCTGCCCGTTGTTCAGGGCGACGGCGCCCAGCACCTTGCTGGCGAAAAGAATTCCTTGACCGCCGATACCGACTATGACGTACTGCATCTTACTCAGCCTCCTCCGAAGACGCAACGATCGCTCCGTGCGGACAGACCGACGCGCAGACGCCGCACGACACGCAGAACCGCTCGTCGATGTACGCCTTCCCCGTCTCCTCGGAGAAGACAAGCCCCGGGCAGTTGAAGAAGTTGATGCAGAACTTGCAGCCGATGCACTTCTCCTGGTCGACCTTCACCGGGATCGAGGGCTGCTCCGGACGGAGGAGCATGCACGGGTGACGGAAGATGAGCACGGCGGGCTCCCCTTTCGATTTCGCGTACTCCCACGCCTCTTTAACCGCGGCCTTGCCAAGCGCTATGTCGTACGCGGCGATGGTCTTCACGTACTCGACGCCGCAGCCTCGGCAGGCGCCCTCGATATCGACCTTTCGTCCCTCGTCGCCCTTTCGGAGCTTCGTTCCGACGGCGGGGTTCGCCTGTCCTCCCGTCATGGCAGTAATGCTGTTGTCAAGGATGGCCAGCACGAAGGCGTGTCGGTTGTACACGGCGCTCGCCAATCCCGGCAGTCCCATGTGGAAGAAGGTGGAGTCTCCGATGGTGGTGACGACGGGACGGTCGATTACGGCGGCTTTGTGGGCAAGGTGGAAGCCGGAGGCCATCGTGACGGAAGCGCCCATATCGACGACCGCGTCCACCGCTTTCTGGTTGACTCCGAGCGTATAGCAGCCGATGTCCGAAGGGTTGATCGCGTTCGGAAGCGCCTGGCGGATGGAGAAGAAGCTCGCCCTGTGCGGGCAGCCGGGACAGAGCATCGGCTTGCGCGGCACGATATTCAGATCCTCCGTCGCCTCTTTCAGAAGAGGATGCTGCTTTCCCGCAAGGGAATCGTCCTGAAGAAGACGGCCGAGAATGTCCGCGATCACTTCCGGAAGCAGCTCGCCCGCGCTGGGAACGACGCCGTTCCAGCGGCCGAGAATGCCAGTGCGGTCGGGAAGCTGCATCTCCATGACGGGGTACGTCTCTTCAAGGAAGAGCACCCTTTCGTGACGGGCGATGAAGTCCTGCACCATCTTCACCGGCAGCGGGTGCGGCGTGCCTATTTTCAGCACCGAGACGTCCTCCCGTCCGGACTGCCCGAGGAGATCGGTCGCAACGGAGAACGGGACGCCGGAAGCCACGATGCCGAGCACAGGTTTCTTCTTCGCCGGAACCTCGTAATTGTACTTCGAGAACTCTGTCTCGAAGGCGTTCCGGATATCTTCGACCTTGCGGTTGAGCTTCGGATGGTTGATCTTCACTCCCGCGGGAAGACAGACCCAGCGGGTTCCCTCTTTCTCGAACTTTACCGTACCGGTCGCAGGGCGAATCTCTCCAAGTTCGATATCCTGACGGCAGTGGTCCACGCGCACGCCGGGACGGAGCATCGCGACGATGCCGAAGCGCTCCGAGAGGTCGAAGGCGTCGAAGACCATCTCCTTGGCCTCGGCGGCGGTCGCAGGGTCGAAGCACGGGATCTTGGCGAACATTGCGAAGTAGCGGCTGTCCTGCTCCGTCTGCGAGCTGTGCGGACCCGGATCGTCCGCGACGACCAGCAGGAAACCGCCCTTCAGGTCGAAGTGCGCCACGCTCATGAACGGATCGGCCGCCACGTTGAGCCCGACCTGCTTCATCACCGCGCATGCCCTGGCTCCAGTAAACGAAGCCGCAGCAGCCACCTCGAACGCCACCTTCTCGTTGACGCTCCACTCCACCGACATCGGAGACTTCATCTCGTCGGCGAACTTCGCCACCGCCGGCAGAATCTCCGACGACGGCGTCCCCGGATAGGCGGACGCGACCAGGCATCCGGCCTCCACAATTCCCCTCGCTATCGCTTCGTTTCCAAGCAGTATGGCTTTTGTGCTCACTCTACGCGACACCTCCATCATCCCTCAGCGCCTCTATCCAGCGGCGCATGGGGTTGTCTCCCCGTATCAGTCTGCCGTCCGCGTCGACGAACGCATGGCGGGTCCACCCGGCGGCAAGAGGTTTCCCGTCGGACGCCCTTTCGATGCGGCATTCGAAGACGATGCTGCTCGCTCGTAATTCACCGATTTTCGTGTATATGACGATCTCATCCTCGTACCGTGCAGGATGCTTGTACCGGCAGTGCGACTCGACGACGGGCAGATAGACCCCCTCGGCCTCCCAGTCGGCGTACGACTTGCCAAGGGCGCGGCAGAATTCGGTACGCCCGACCTCGAACCAGTAGAGATAGTTGGCGTAGTACGCGACGCCCATCTGGTCGGTATCGCCGTAACGAACGCGCAGTGTGAAAGGAATTTCGGAGGACACGGGAACACCTCCCGGAAAAGGTGGAGTGAAAGAAACATCTTGAAAAACGCATGTGATGCGCGCGTTTTCAACAAGAACCCACTCCTTGTGGTGAATTATATACCAAATACTATTTTTTACGCAACAAAAAAATCATACGCCGCACTTATTCATATGCGCCGCCATCAGGCAGTCTTCTTCCACCACAGGATACCCCGCCTCGGCGAGCGACGATGCCAGCGCCTCGTTTTGCGCCCCTGGCTGGAACCACACCACGGGTTTGTAGGAGAGCTGTTTCAGGTCGTCCGCAATCGTACCCTGCATCTTCTCGGAGAGAAAGAGCGCGACGACATCCACCCCCTCCTTGAGGGAAGCGAGGGCGGCGACGCACGGAAGCCCAAGTATCTCGGCGCCCGCATACCCGGGATTCACCGGAAAGAGCGTAAAGCCTGCGCCGGAAAGGTAGTTCATCACCCGAAACACCGGCCGATCGGCCTTCGGAGACGCCCCGACGACCGCCACTTTGCAGGGTGCGCAGACGTACCGTTTTAAAATTTCTTCTTTATTCACTCGAATCACCTCTCCCGAAGAATCGTTGCCGCACGCACTCTCTTTGAGCACAATGCCATTATACCTTACTCGGAACACGCAGAAAAAAACAACGCCTTTCCTGCTCCCGCACGTTGGCAAGAGAGAAAAAGATGTGTATAATGCTCTTCATGCCGGAGGGCTGTCCGAGCGGTCGATGGTGGTTGACTTGAAATCAACTGGGCGCAAGCCCCAGGGGTTCGAATCCTCTGCCCTCCGCCAAGTATGAAACCGCCGTTTCTCGGGATACGACTTAATCCCTTGCAACGGCGGATTTTTTTATATATTGACCTCTCATCCTCTTTCGGATAAAATCGCCATAATCCGACACTAAAAAGTACACAGGAATCACCACAGGCTTTTTTCTCCTTTCCGGTGTACACTCCGAGGGAGGGAATCTCGTGTTCAAGGACGTTCTCACCGACGTGAAGATCCGAAAACTGGAAACCCGAGATCGGCGATATGAAATACACGACGGATCGGGGCTCTACTTCGAAGTAATGCCGTCGGGCCGAAAGTTCTGGCGGATTCGCATGACCATCGGGAAGCAGGTGTACCGGCGAAGCCTGGGCGAGTATCCCGGAGTCTCTCTCAAAGAAGCCCGGCGAGTACGGGACGATCTGCGTCTCAAGATCGCCGCCGGAGACAATCCCTTTGAAGAGGCGGGCGGCAGAACCTTCGAGCAGATCGCGAGAGAGTGGCTGAAGATGATTCCGGTCCGCTCACCTCGTCACGTCCAGGACACTCAGTCGCGCCTTGAACGCCTCGTCTTCCCCGAAATCGGCGACAGTCCGATTAAGAGCATCTCCCCGGTGCAACTCCTCGCGGTCGTCCGCAAGATCGAAGCGCGGGGAGCATCGGAACTCGCCCACAAGGTGCTTCAGATTTGCGGCCAGGTCTTCCGGTACGGCGTCGCCATCGGAGAGGCCGACAGAGACCTCGCGGTGGACCTTCGAGGGGCTCTCGTACCCGCGAAACGCACGCACTACCCCACCATGACCGACCCTGCGGAGATCGGCGCGCTGATGAGGGCCATGGAAGACCTCAACGGCTCTCCTATCGTCCGATGCGCGGTTCGTCTTCAGGCCTACTGCTTCCCGCGCCCCGGAGAACTGCGATGCGCCGAGTGGTCGGAGGTGGACTTCGAGCGGAAAGAGTGGCGCATCCCCGGCGAAAAGATGAAAATGAAGCGGTCGCACATCGTCCCGTTGAGCCGTCAAGCGCTCGCTATACTCGGCGAAGCGGAAACGTACACCGGCGGCGGGCGCTACGTCTTTCCCTCGATCCGAACGGGAGACAGGCCTATGTCCGACATGACCGTCAACGCGGCGCTCCGGAGACTGGGGTACGGCAAGGAGCAGCTTACCGGACACTCTTTCAGATCGATCGCCTCCACCATCATGAACGAGCACCAGTTCAACCCCGACGTGATAGAGCGGTCCCTCGCGCACGTGGAGAGGAACAGCATCAGGGCCGCGTATAATCATGCCGAATTCCTCCCGCAGCGGCGGGAACTCATGCAATGGTGGGCGGATTGGCTGGACGAGCAGAAAACGAGGTGAACACCATTTTTCCCAGAGCGAGCAAAGATCAACGCTATCCAGTCCTTACAATCACTTCGACGGAGCACGAACATGAACAGTTGGGCTCCAAGGAGAAGTTTTGGTGTAGCGAAAAAGGCGAAACTTTTCTTTTCAAGCAGAGCCGCGAGGGAACAGGCGAGCATTGGGCCGAGAAAGCCGCTTGTGAACTTGCTTCGCTGCTTGGACTTCCTCACGCCGAGTATCACCTGGCAGTCTGGAAGGGATGTCAAGGGATCGTAACGCCGAACTTCGCAGCTTCTTGTGAGCTGGCTCACGGAAACGAATTTTTGGCTCGACTTCCTGAATACGAGAAGGTCAAGCATAAAAACTACAAGCAGCCACTGTATACCCTGAACCGTGTTCTTGCGGTCTTGGATAGGTACGGCAATCACGAAACCTTTCTCCCGTCGGTCAACTCCTTCAGCGCCATGGAAATTTTCTCAGGCTACCTGCTTTTCGACGCATGGATCTCGAATCAAGACCGGCATCATGAAAACTGGGGATTCCTTCTTTCAAAGGGAGCCGAAGAAACTGTAACCCTCCGACTTGCCCCCACTTATGATCATGCTGCAAGTCTCGGAAGCATTGAAAACGACAAGGGGAAGTTGGAGCGCCTCCGGACCAAATCTCCCGAGCGCGGCGTCGAGGCGTTCGTGAAAAAAGCGCAGAGCGCCTTTTATCGTGAACGGGAAGGTTGTAGAATGAGTACGCTGGAGGCCTTTGAGACAATTGCAAAAAAGGCGCCCCGAGGCGCTGCATACTGGGTTCGCGGACTCGAAGAGTCAACCGATAAACAGATAGAAGGCATCTTCTCAAAATTCGGCGAAGACATCATGACTGACATCTCGGTCGAATTCGCGATCGAGATGCTTAGGATCAACAAAGAACGACTGTTAGGATGTGATATCTCATGAAAACAAACAAAGTGTTCGTAGCGTGGCAAGACCAGAGCACCCGCGAATGGCGGCCTGTGGGCATTCTGCTGTACATGAATGGTATTTTCAACTTCTGCTATACAAGGGGGGCGGAAATGCTGGCCTCTTTCGGAGGCTTCCCCAGGATGGATAATTTTGAAAGAGTGTACAAGGCGGAGGAACTGTTTCCCGTCTTTCAGAATCGCCTGCTGTCGGAAAAACGGCCGGAATATGATCGCCTGATGAGCTGGTTGAACGTTCCCAAGCCCGGCACCCCGGAAGAGGCAAACGAAATGAAGCTGACGATCCTCGCCCTCACAGAGGGGAAACGCAAGACGGATTCGATCACGATCTTCCCTTGCCCTGAAAAAAATGCTGACGGCGAGTACAACGTTGACTTCTTCGTTCATGGCCTGAGCCATATGGCGGAAGAAATCATCGAACGGGTAAACACTCTGGAAGCGGGCACTCGGCTTTTTCTCATGCAGGATCGTCAAAATGCCAGAGACTCCCATGCGCTGACCTTGAGAACGGAAGAACCTCTTTTCACGGTCGGCTACTGCCCGCGATACTTCGCCAAGGACTTCTCATTCCTCCTGGATAGATTTCACGAGAACGAACTGGTGCGAGTTCTTCGCGTCAACGGCGACGCGCCGACGCAATTCCGCCTTCTCTGCCGCTTCGAAAGCCTCTGGCCTCAAGACTTCGATCCGTGCTCCGAAAAGCAGTTCGAACCTATCCCTGAGCTGGACGAGGTTCTCGTAAACTAAAGGCCGCAGCAGCAACAACGAAGCGCCTACCGAAAAACCGCTGAAGCGAAAAGCCCCCGGAGAATTCCGAGGGCTTTTTTTGACCGCCCTCCTCCCGGGTCTTCTCTCCGCTCATCCAAGCAACACCCCGCAAAATTACGGACTGAAATTTCAGGCGTAGCCGACTCCTCAGTAATGAGGCGTCCGACTTGGCGGGACGTCGGTGCAAAATTGCATTGTCGCACAGTACAGACCGCAAAATTGCGGTGTCCGGTTTGGCTACCGAATTTCCGGGAGCGACAATCCAAACTTGGAGTGTCCTGATCGGCGCGAGGGGTAACTTCAGCACTCCTGAACTAAGGGGGCCCCACAGTGTAGATAGTATCTATACCCTTGGCGGCCGAAAAGCGGCAGCGAGATTGTACACCGGCGCAAAATTGCGCTCGGCGATGACGGGCACAGTATGCACCTCAAGGAGTAGGAAATTTCACGCCCCGCCCTCAGATCGAATCTGACCCCCTCGAGCAGTCGAAAACTCTACCTGTATACAGGCACAAAAATGCGCCTCCCCATGGGGTGGTAAAATTTACCACCCCTAAGCTTTATGGGCGTGTCGCAAACGGCATGCCCTTAATACTATTAAGGGCATCGGAAACGGATTCCGACCCTTTGGACCGTCGGATATTCTTACTGTGGCATCGAGAGACGACCGGCTTAGTAGTCCGCTCACAATACCATCGGGAATCACGACGATACCCCCGTTTCGGGTGGCGTCGCGTTTCACGACGCCATAAGGGGATCGTAGACGGTCTACGACCCTTTTTCGGAAATCCTGAAAAACCTCAAGGGTGTGAATCGATTCCACTCCCTTGAGAAGGGGGGAAGTCCGTCTTCCACCCTTCTCAAGGGTACGAATCCGTTTCGCCCCCTTGCGGCCGGAAGCGGATTCCGGGCGTCTCCGAGAAGGGTGTCAATCGGTTTGATCCCCTCCCCCTCTCTCCGGGCGTAGTGGCCTCGTGAAACACGAGGCCACCGACATTTCTTAAACATAACGATTCGTTACCTTTGAGCGGAGATAGCGCAACGGCATTTTTTCGGCATCCAGAGCGCCGCAGAGCGCACGCGGGAGGAACGGTTCACCGAAAGGGGGTAGATACAATCTACACCCTTCCTTGCGGGCGTTTCCGGGGTATTCCGGCGCGTCTGGAGGGTCTGCATTGAACGCATACCCTAACCGGCGAGGGAAACATTGCCGAATCGCCCCCACCGTCACCGTTGAAAACCGCCTCACCATGCGAACAAGGAGCGGATCGTGAACCACGCCATGATGCAGACCGGAATAAACACGGCGACGCCGAGCAGCGCGAGCAAAAGAAAGCCGGAAAAATCGGCGAGCGCCTGGGCTACGTCTCCGATTGCCCCGAGCGTTCGAGCGACGAATTTGAACATAGCAAACCCCCTCCGAAAAAACGCACCAGTTTACGAGGCCGCGGGTACCGATCCGCGACACGCGACCCGTTCTCCTCCACGCTGAACGGGGGACTAAGCATTGTTGAGCCCCTTTTCGAGAGACGCTCCTCCTCCGCGCGAGGCCGGATCCAAGGGTGTCATTACTAATGACTCCCCTTTCATCATCGCCGATTCGTGCACGCGAAGCGGACCTACTGAGCTCAATTTTGAGCCCAGCACATATCACGCGCCCCCCGTGCGCGCCACGCCGATCGTGCAACCGAGAAATCAAACGGTTGTCGCGGCTGCGCGCTCCTTCCTCTTGTCGAGCCTTTTTTTGCAGCAAGATTCATACCACATTCCATCCGATTTTCTGCGCGACATAGGCGTCGGCGTGGTCGCCGCCGGATCGCCCTTCTCGAAAGCCCACTGACCGCACAGGCAACACCTGCGAAGCCGCAGATGACTCAGAACCGGAGCCTCCGTCACGGCCGCCTCGACCAACTGCCAAATGACGCTGAACAGATCCCGAGGAACCGACAGCGCGACGATCTGCCCCGAAGACAACGCGACCCCCTTGCGCGAGTAGGAGGCCCGCGACATTCCCAGCGTAAGCAGGCGCGCAAGAAGATTCCTCGCCGCGGATTCTTCGGAGGCATCGTCATCCACGCGCATTGACACGCTCTCGAAGCTCTTGCCCAGGGCTCGAAAATCCAACCAGGCGACGCCGTTTGAAACAGCCGCATGAAGAGACGGATTACCCTCTTGGATGCTTCCGAGGAGTGCAAAAGCCGCTTGGACGTCGGCGGCGAGAGAAACCCAATCATCAACAGAATCGCACTCCAAATAGCCGTTCGAAAAAAGAGGCATATACCTAACTGTTGAGTGCCAAGACATCGTAGACTGATTTTAGTGCCAGGACATCGTTGACAA
>LVBO01000020.1 GCA_001604435.1 Synergistales bacterium Syner_01 | reverse complement strand
CGCGCGAGTTCGAGTTCCGGTCGAGCACGTAGTGCCCGATGGCGTGCATGAGATGCGTCTTCCCCAGTCCGACGCCCCCCCAGATGAAGAGCGGGTTGTACGCCTCTCCCGGCGTCTCGGCGACGGCGAGGCTCGCGGCGTGCGCCAGCCGGTTCGACTTGCCCACGACGAACGAGTTGAAAAGGTACCCCGGGTTCAGGCCGCTGCGGGACTCCGTATTTCCGGCGGAGACAGCGCGTTCGGCCCGTTCCCGTTCTTCCTTCCGGGTTTCGGATCCCACCCTGAGTTCGATGGAGCGTCCGCCACCGGTCTCCGTAAAGATGTGGATAAGCTCCTTTAGAAATCGGGAGGATATCTGCTCTTTCACAAAGACGTTGGGGACGTCGAGGACGAGCACGCCGTCCGTGAACTCGGTGGGAGCGCAGGTTCTGAGCCATGTGTCCGTCGCTCCCGAGGGGAGTTGCGAACCGGCCTCGTCGAGAATTCGATCCCACAGATTCTGTAAATCGTTGTCCACAATACTTCACCTCAAGCTGAGAATGGCACCATATTATCACAGAGACTGTGGATAAGCTGCACATTCGTGGCCGAAACGGGAAACAGCACTCCTTTTAATTCATTGTCGCCTTGAAAGGAGGCATGTTGTCCACAATAGTTATCCACATATCCACAAAAAGAGCTTCTTTTTGTGGATAGGCAGAATGGCGGATGCGGACGAGTGTAAAGAAGTTGTTACAAAATTCGCGGTCTGTCCACAAAATCCTCCCCGCTTGCAGGAAGCAAAATGAGCCGTTTATCCACAAACTTTCCACCGATGTGGATAAATAGTGTGGATGCCTGTGGATGTACGGAGCGCCGTTCCTTCAGGCGAAATAGAGAGTTAGTCCACCGCACCGGAAGCGTTCTGCGATAGGGTCCGTTTTTTTTGTCGAAGGGGCGGTTTCAAAGGGTAGTCGGAAAGGGTAAAATACGTGGCGGAGTTTCTTTATCCACATACACCGCCGGACAGGGGACGCGCTTCCGCGGAGAATACTTCCGCCGGACGGGACTTCGTTCCGCCAAAGGAGATTTTTTTATGGATCATTCGCTGCTTCACGTCATCAGCCACACCGATCTCGACGGCATCGCCGCGGCGGCGGTCGCCTGGCACCGCTGGCAGCCGACGCGGCCGCTCAAGGTCTCGCTCGCCGGGTACGGCACGGTGGATTCTCTCATCCTGGAGAGCATCGAGGCCGGGCAGGAGTTCGTCGTCGTCGACCTCTTCTGCCAGAATGAGCGGACAATAGAAAAACTCGACGCACACTATATCGCCGACGACGCTCCGTTTCTTTTCGACCATCACGAGACCACCGCGGCGCGCTACGGCAACCGTCCGTGGGCCGTCGTGGACACCAATTATTGCGCGGCGAAGGTGTACTACCGCTGGCTCGTGGAGGCGGGCGCGCCCGGCATGGAGCGTCTCGCTCCCCTCGTGGAGCTGGCGAACGACCGGGACCTCTGGATCAACGAGCATCCGGACAGCCGCCTCTGGCAGGCGCTCATCACCCTTTGCGGCCCGCAGAGCCTCTTCGCGCGGCTGGCGGCGAATCCCGAGGCCGTCCTCCTTCCGCACGAGCGCGCCGCCGCGGTGGAGTTCGTCGAGAAGCAGGAGAAGCGCTTCGCCCTCGCGGTGGAGAAGATCGGCAAGAGCAAAGACGATCTCGCCTTCGTCGAGCCGGGCATCCTCGAGTTCGGCGACGTCTCCGACTTCGGCGGCCTCGTGCTCGACCGGATGGCGAACCCGCCGCTGTTGGTCGCGGTGGCGGCGAAGCGGTACTCCGGCGAGTGGGCCGTGTCGATGCGAAGCCGGAGCGAGACGGCGGGCAAGGTGGTCGGGATGCTCCGCGACGGCAAGAAGATACGAGGGGGCGGACACGACGATTCCGCGGCCCTCTACTTCCCCCCCTCCTACTCCCCCGAGCAGATCCGCACGACGATCACGGCGGCCCTCCGGACGATCAATGAGTCCGAGCGGCCTACGGGCGTGACGCTGGGGGATCTTTTCGCCTCCGCCGCGACGGGAAAAAAGTAGCGACGGACGCGGAATCCTCTCGTCGCCCCTTCTTATCGAGGCGGCGCCGCCACTGGAGCGCGCAATCGGGGGAGTTCGGCCCGTCGTTCCCTTCAATGTGCGTATGAAAAGAATTAGGAAGGGAGAGATAAGATGATGAAAGTGCTTGTGACGGGGTTCGACCCGTTCGGCGGCGATACGATCAACCCGGCGTTCGAGGCGGTGAAGCGGCTTCCGGCTTCGATAGCCGGGGCCGGGGTGGAGGTGCTGGAGATCCCCACGGTCTTCCGCAAATCCATCGACGCGATCATGCGGCGCGTCGAGGAGGGGGGCGCGGACCGAATCCTGAT
>LVBO01000672.1 GCA_001604435.1 Synergistales bacterium Syner_01 | reverse complement strand
CGGGAGAAGAGTGAACTGAACGAGGCTCTGGCGAGAGCGCGTGCGGATTTTTTCAACTATAGGAAGCGTGTCGACAGAGATCGCCAGAAGGAGCGGTCTATGATCGCCGAAGAGAAGGCGCTTGATTTTCTGCCGGTTCTTGATAACCTGGACCGTGCGCTTTCAGTGACGCCGGAAGTCGATGGGAAGAGCGTGCTTCAGGGCGTCGCAATGGTCAGAAAACAATTCCTCGCGGTCTTGGAATCTATGGGTGTCGAGGCTGTACCATCCATAGGTTCCGTATTCTCGCCTGAGTGCCACGAAGCAATTGTTGCGGTTGCCACGGACGACCCGGAACAAAACGGAATCGTCCTCGAGGAGATCCAGTCCGGTTTCCGTACGAAGGAGCGTGTGCTCCGTCCAGCGAAGGTGAAGGTTGCGTCTTTTACGGCGGAAGCAGAATAGCGCCTCCCTTCGCTCTCCGTTAAATTCCCGCCCGGGGCGGTTTCGAGTTCATTAAGAGCGAGCTCTTGTAGCGTGAGCAGTGTTTTGCCATGTCTGGAGCAGCGTACGATCTTCTGTTCAATCTATTACGAGGTGAGAAAAAATGTCGAAAGTGGTAGGAATCGAT
>LVBO01000209.1 GCA_001604435.1 Synergistales bacterium Syner_01 | reverse complement strand
TCATCATTTCGGAGGTGCGCTCGTAGTCGGCGCGTGAGAGGACGCCGGGCGTCCATGCGGAGGGGTCCTCCGGGAAGATCGAGGGGAGGATCGTGTCGAGCATCCGGCGCAAAAGAAGACGGTTCACGATATACCCGGCCTTGTCGGCCTCTCCGAGGATCAGCTCGACGGCCTCGTCAGGATGCTCTGCGGCGTAGCGCCACCCTTCGAGAGAGGCCTCGCGGAGATCGCGGGCCAGTTGGGGGTTCTTTCTCCACGTCTCCTCGGTGCAGTAGATTCCGTCCTCCGGAAAGTCGTATCCGTGGTCGCGCAGCGAAATCACCGTCAGCTCCTCGGGACGGCGTCCCGCCTGAAGAATGCGCAGATACTCGTTGTAGCTCATCGCGGAGCAGGCGTCCACCCCTCCGCGAAGAAAGACCTCCACGGAGATGAACTGCGGAAAGATGACGGGCCAGATGCCGTTGTCGCTGAACGCCTTCTTGTATCCGCCGGAGAAGTGATCTCCCCACAGGCTCATCTTGCGCCCGTTCAGGTCCTTGATCGTGTGGATATTGCGATTTTTGTACGCGACGACGAGCAGATTGCCTCGGTTGACGATCTGGGCGACGTTCACCAGAGGCAGGCTCCGGGAGCGGTAGCGGATTCCCGCCGTCAGAAAGAGGGACGCGAAGTCCGTCTTTCCTTCGCGAAGCTCTCCGATGGTATCGACGTCCGAGCCTCCTCGCCGGATTTCGAGGTCGATACCCCGCGCCGCGTAGAAGCCTTTCTCGCGCGCCATATAGTATCCGGCGAACTGTGTCTGCGGATACCACTGAAGGGTGAGCGTCGCCCTCGTCATGCCGGAGGCGCCCGGAAGCGTATCCCGGCCTAAAGCCGGGCACACGCGGAAGAGAAGGAATATCGGAAGGAGAACGGCCGGAAGCAGCCGTCGGAGAGTGCGCCACCTCGACATGTCCAATCCCCCTACGGCATCCGGGGCGTGTCCACCACGATACGGAGGCTGTTCAACGTCCCTTTTCGGGAGTAGTGCACTTCGTCCATCATTCTCCTCACAAGGAGAATGCCCAGTCCGCCCGCGTCGCGCTGTTCAAGGGGAAGAGAGACATCCGGCTCGTCCATGGCGAGAGGATCGAACGCGACGCCGTTGTCCACGAACTCCACCGCAAAGCTCTCGGGCGATTCCTCCACGCGGATGGTCAGCTCCCCCGGAGGGGTTTCGTACGCGTAGGAGCAGATGTTCACGACGATCTCCTCCAGCGCCACATCCAAATGGGCCACGCGCTTCGGCGGCAGACGCTCCTCCGCGCCGTCCTCCTCCAGGATGAAGGCGCGGATGTCGCCCAGCAAGTCGAGAGAAGCCGGAAACACGCGCTCTCTGACGGTATTCTCCATCGTCTTTTCCTCCTCTACTCGCCGAGAAGGCGGAGAGCCTCCTCGCGGCTCTTCGTCACCGGAAGAAAGCTGTCGAAACCGGAAACGCCGAAGACCTCCTCGACGACCCCGGACATTCCGCAGAGCACCACCTTTCCTCCCGAAGGAGAGAGGCGCTTGGCGAGCACGAGAATCGAACGGAGCCCCGCGCTGCTGATGTACTCGAGTCCGGAGAAATCAAGGAGCATGTGAAGACGCTTGTCGGGCTGTTCATCGGCTGCGGCGAGCGCGGCTTTCTCGAAATCCGGAGCCGACCTGGCGTCCAGACGTCCCGAGAGCAGGACGCTTCGCCCCCAGGTTTCGACCGTGAAATTCATTTCGAACATTGCACATTCCCCCTGAAAACGGCGTATGCGACCGCTGACTGTAAGGCTGAGACGCATCGAAGCGCCCCGCGGCTTCATTCTCCATTCTCGCGCCGGGCATGTCAAGAGGAATCGGGAGGAGCGCGAAAATACGGCTCCCGGGAGATTCGTCACTCGTCCGCCATCCGTCCGAAGCGCGAGATCCACCCCGAAGACGCGCTCACCTTCCCCTCCGAATCGACGAGCACCCCCGCCGCGCCGAGACGTTCGAGCAGTTCGAGCCCGTGTTCGATGCCAAGGACGAAGACAGCCGTACTGAGCGCATCCGCCGACAGGGAGTCCTCGAACACGACGGTCGCGCTGATGATTCCCCCGGCCGTCTCACCGGTCCTCGGATCGACGATATGATGAATCCGCTCGCTTCCGAGCAGATGGTACCGCCTGTAATCGCCGGAAGTCGCCACGGCGGCGTTCCGTAGGGAGACCGCGCCGATCATCTTCCCTTCGGTCCTGGGATCGGCGATCCCGATCCTCCACGTCTTCGAGCCGAATACGCGCATCTCGCCGCCGATCTCGACCAAACCGCCTTCGACCCCTCTCTCCAGAAGAAGTTCGCACACTCTGTCGATGGCGTACCCTTTCGCGATTCCTCCGAGTGTGACGCCCATCCCCTTCCTGTGGAGTCGGGCGCGTCCGTTCGGCTCGTCGATCTCAAGATCCTCATGACGCGCCAGTTCCAGAAAGCGGGAGAGCTCTTCTTTCTCCGGAACCCGTCCCCGCCGCTTCACTTCTTTCATCCAGAAGTCGACGAGCGGTTTCACCGTCACGTCGAAAGCTCCTTGCGTCAGTTCTCCGTACTCCTTCGCCTTTCTCAGAAGCGCGAGCGTCTCGGGGGACAAGGGCGTCCACGAGCCCGCGTTCGCATTGAGCGCGTAGATTTCGGCCCCTTCATCCTCGGCGCTCATCAGTCTTTCGATGCGCCCGATCTCTTCGAACGAGTCGCGCAGCAACGCCCGTCCCTTCTCCTCGTCGTCCATCCGGATCCTGATGTTGACCACCGTATCCATCGCGAAAAGGGCTCCCCGAACCACGGCGCCCTCCTCTTCGACGCGGACGCCCGGCGTCGTCGTTCTGAAAAAAGCCGCCGCGACAAGAGCGACAAGCGCCAGGCCGGCGAGAGCGGCTCCCCTTCCGCTCCTCGGCTCGCCCCCAAGGAAGCGGGGGAATACGAAGAGCGCGCAGGCGAGAGCGACCTGGACAAACGCCATAGCGGCAGCAAGTCCCCGGAGTCCGAAGCCGTTGACGAAGACGAAGAGCACCCCGAGCACTCCCGCTCCGGCGGCGAACAGGTTCGCCGCCAACACGCAGTCGGCTCTCCGTTTCGACAACAGATCGGAGGTTTTGACCTTCGCGACCGTCATCGGAATGACCGCGAGCCCCATAAGGCGGATCGATTCGATACCCTCGACGTATCCGGGGAAGACGCGCGACGCGATCCAAGGCGCGCAGAGGTACGCGACCGCCGCCAGGACAAACGAGAGGACGACGCCGACGCGCTCCGCTCTCCGCGAGTCGTTCCCGCTCGACTTCTCGGGCAGCAGATAGAAGAAAAGCGTATTGGGCAGAACGGCGAGCAGAAGGAAGACCCTGTGGGAGAACTGATAGACGGCAAGTGTCTGCAAGGGGAAGAACATGCCTATGAGGATCTTGTCGAGATAGTTCAGCGCCACGCCGCACAGGCCGGACAGCCAGGCATTCGCTGAAAAGGCGAGCTTCCCTCGCAGCATCCGGAGGTCGAAGCCGTGTTTCAGCTCTCCGAGAGAGGCTATGCCGAAGAGAAGGTACGACGCGCTCAGGCCGAGAAGCATCGGAGGCACGCTCCCCAGGAAACGATAGAGCAGCGGCGGCAGCAGCAGCGCGGAAACCCTCGCTCCGATCCAGACCCACATGTATGCCTCGTACCGCTTCTTTCCGAGGAGCAGATGAAAATGAATGGAAAAGACCGACAGGGAGAAAACGAGCGTCCCCGAAAAGAGCGCCTCGTCAAGCGCCGCCTCCGCGAGAAGCGCGAGAAGACAGGCTGTGGCGGCGCCTCCTGCGAGCGCGAAGATCCAGGCAACGCCGACGACGGTTCCCGCAAGCGCCTCGTTTCGTTCTTCGGTGGAGAATGTCGTTATTACAATTCCAAGCCCGAAGGTGAAGACGGACGAAGAGAGCATGGCGACCGAGAAAAGCCATGAGAGGCGACCGTATGCCGCCGGGTGAAGGAGGAAAATCAAAATCAGCCATGCCGCGGTTCCAAGGATGCTTGCGGATGTCTGAGCCAATCCTACGTATGCCACGCCCCGCAGAGAACGTTTCGTCTTTCTCGCCTCCTTCGGCCTTGCTCGATCCAGCCCCGCGGCGGATGTTCGTCCCGGGCGAACGGCTCGGATGCGCACCAAAAAGCCCCCCGTGAAAAGGGGGCCTGCGCTTCCTATTCCCGCTGTTTCCCGGGCGGCTCCTCCGACCGCGCCGCCGCCGCGCATCGAACACGCGCTTCGGCGTTCTTTCGCACCTTCTGTCCATCTCCCGGAACACACTGCTTCCAACGCGCATCAATACTATTGATAAACGCGGCGTTCTGTCAAGGCGAGTGCGCCCCGCAACTTGCAGGAGACGAAGGTTCATGCTATTGTCCTCGCGAATGACCATGCCGACCTATTAGTTCAGAGGGGGAGATTGAATGGATGAAAGGGGTATCAACAAGCTCACGGCTCAAGAGATAGGAGGCGCCGCCGCGAATTCGTTTCTCTCCGGCCTCTACTGCGCGGAGAGCGTGCTGCTCGCCTTGGCCGAAGCTCGCGGGACCCGCTCCGAGATGATCCCGAACATTGCGACGGGATTTTGCAGCGGGATGGGGCGGACCTGCGGAACGTGCGGAGCGCTTACGGGCGCGATTTTAGGTATTGGACTCGCGTTGGGCCGATCCGCGGCGGGCGAGTCTGTGGAACCTGCGTACAAGGCGGTCCGGCGGCTCATTGCCGAGTTCGAGGAGAAATTCGGCGCACGCGACTGCCACCTGCTGCTCGGGTGCGACCTCGGGACGCCCGAGGGGCAGGCTGTCTTCCGCGAGAAGGGGCTTCGCGATCGCTGCGCCGAGTTCACGGGGAAAGCCGCGGAGATCGCGGCGCGCATCATAGCGGAGATTGAATCGGAACACTGAAACAAGGAGCATCGAAGCTCGAAATCACGGTGGCCTGGAGCGACGGCTCTACGTCGACGGCGTCGAACGAGCCCCCGACTCTTTCAAGGGGAGAAGGACGAGCTCCTTCTCCCCTCTTTGTGTCGTACACCTCGGTCGATTCAGCGCTCTTGCTCACGGCGCGTCGCCAAGCGCGCCGTAGAGATCCTCCACGGCTTTCCGCGAGCAAAACGTCTCTTCTTCGTCAAGCTCCCACAAGACCCGCAAAGCCTTTCCCTCGGCCGCTCCCTCCGGCAGCCAATCGAGAGGCATCTCCACGGCGAGCGACTCGTCGTCGCCGAGCAGCACGCGCGCTACTCCTTCATGGATCGAATCGATGAACGCCCTCACTGAACGCACCTCCCGCACGGCCGGTATCC
>LVBO01000208.1 GCA_001604435.1 Synergistales bacterium Syner_01 | reverse complement strand
AAAAATTGCGAACGTGATCGAGGATATCCAGGACGCCGCGGCGGGTGAAGCCGCTCCGGCAGTAGCTCCCACGGGAACGCGCCTCTTCGGCCTCTCCATGACCTACGATGGTTGGCTCGTGGTCACGTTCAGCAACGGCGTGTCGGTCATCGCACGCGATTTCGATCTCTCCACGAAGGTCTTCTACCCCTTCGGAGAGGACGAATACGTGAGCAACTCCATAGCGGTGGACGAGAACAACGGAATGTACATCGCGAGCAACAAGCTGATGCGCAAGCTCGTCTGGACCGGAACGGCGATCTCCGACAGAGAGGAGGACGGCGCGTGGGCCAGCCTCTACGACGTGGCCGACGTTTTGCCGCCGATCATCAAGTTCGACAACGGCACGGGCTCCACGCCGACGCTCATGGGATTCGGCGACGACCCGGACAAGCTGGTGGTCATCACCGACGGCGCGAAACACATGAAACTGACGGCATTCTGGCGCGACGCCATCCCCGAAGGGTTCGTCCAGAAGCCGGGCACGGCCTCCCGGCGCATCGCGGGGCAGATTCAGGCGACGTTCGGCCTGCCGGATCCGCTTCCCGAGTGGCTTCAGTCGGAGCAGTCCGTGGTAGTCTCCGGGTACGGGGCCTTCGTCGTGAACAACATGCCGGAGACGGTCGACCCGGAGCTGCAGGCGACGAACAAGATCTGTCAGGTCTCTCTCATGGGACCGGCGTATCCCGGCCCTTTCGGCGTGGAGCGCTTCGAGTGGAATCCCGCGGCCGACGAGTGGCGCTCCGTCTGGAGCCGTCCCGACGTCAGCTCGACCAGCATGGTCCCGGTGCACAGCCGGTCGGCCTCGATGGCCTTTGTGAACGGCTACTACGAAGGGAGTGGCTGGGAGGTCACCGGGCTCGATTGGAACACGGGCGAGACGGTCCACCGGACGATCTTCGGACGGAAGAACCTGGGGAACGGCGCGTACGCCATCATCCAGTACCTCGAGGGCGGATTCCTCCTCTTCAACTCCATCGTCGGCCCGTATCTCGTCGGGTACGGCTCCTCCGGAGGAGGATGCTCCGTGGCGGGAGCGGCCGGGTTCGCGGCCCCCGCGCTGCTGCTGATCGTCCCGCTGCTCCTTGCCGTCAAGGGGAAAAAGTGGTAAGACTGTAGCGGACCGTCGCGACGCGCCGTGAATGCGCGGTGCGACGGCCCCGTACTCGCTGTTCGAAAGAGAACCTGATTTTTCGAAGGAGGTCGTTGCGGTGCGCGATCCTGAAAAGACTGTGGGGAACCTGATCGACAAGGCGTCGGTGTCGCTGATAAGCTCGGTCGACGAGGATGGGTTTCCGAATACCAAGGCGATGCTCCCTCCCCGAAAGAGAGAGGGGATCAAACGCCTCTATTTCACGACGAATACGTCTTCAATGCGCGTGCAACAGTACGGGCTGAATCCGAAAGCGTGCGTCTACTTCTTCGACAAGCGATTTTTCAGAGGCGTTATGCTGAAGGGGACGATGGAGGTCCTGCACGATATGGAAACGAAAGAGGCGATCTGGCGGGACGGCGATACGATGTACTATCCGGGAGGGGTGACGGACCCCGATTACTGCGTCTTGCGATTCACCGCGGAGAGTTTCCGGTTTTACAGCGATTTCAAGTCCGAGAGTCGCCCGATAGAATGAATTTCGGAAGCGGCGTCGATCAAGATCACCGAAGGGAGGCGGAAACATGCTTGAAGCGGTGGATATGTCGGTGAAGATGAAGAAGAAGGAGTACAAAGCGACCTTCGACGAGCTGGCGCCGAAGCTCGGGGAGCTGCAGCGCACGGCCAAGGAGAAGGGGGTGCCGGTGGTTCTCGTGGTCGAAGGGTGGGAGGGATCGAACAAGGGGAGCCTCGTCAACCAGCTTCTCCAGGCGCTCGACCCCCGCGGCTACCTCTTCATCGCGCCTCCGGGGCGCGGCGAGGAACGCTATCCTTTCCTGATTCCGTACTGGGAGATCACGCCGCCCGCGGGAAAGATGACGATCCTCGCGGGAAGCTGGTACCGCGAGGTGCTTCGCCGCAGGCTGGAGAAGGGAGAGCACGCCAAAGACTACTCCGGCGTCTTCCGCGACATCTGCGCCTTCGAGCGGCATCTGGCCGACAGCGGCACGGTGGTGCTCAAGTTCTTCTGCCACCTGGAGAAGAAGGAGCAGAAGAAGCGCCTCGAGGCGCGCGCCGCCGACCCCGATCTCTCCTGGTCGGTGGGCGAGCGCGACTGGCTGGAGAACAGGGAGTACGACGCTTTTCTCTTCTGCGCGGAGGAGATGCTCTCCTTCACGGGGACCGAGTACGCCCCGTGGACCGTGGTCGCGGCGGGGAGTTTCGAGTTCGCCGCGTGGAAGATCCTCTCCACGGTCGAGCGCGTGCTTCGGGAGAGACTCTCCGGGGAGGAGTGGCCCGCGACCGGCGGCGTCCTCGGGGGCGTGGAGTACGAGAAGAGCGCCGCGTTGTCGACGACGGAGCCGGACGGCGATCTGAGCGCCAAGGAGTACGAAAAACAGCTCGCCGCCTTACAGAGCGAGCTGAAGTCGCTGGAGATCCGCGTCTTCCGCGAATCGCTGCCCGTAATCCTCCTCTTCGAGGGGGTGGACGCGGCCGGAAAGGGCGGGGCGATCCGCAGGATCACCGAGGCGCTCTACCCTATGAACTACACCGTCCACCCGGTGGGCGCGCCGAACGACCTCGAACGCAGCCACCACTACATGTGGCGCTTCTGGAAGGATTTTCCACGATTCGGGCACATCGCCGTTTTCGACAGAAGCTGGTACGGGCGCGTCCTCGTCGAGCGCGTCGAGGGGTTCTGTTCCCCCGCGGAGTGGCATCGTGCCTACCGCGAGATCAACGAGACGGAGCGCCACCTGACGGATTTCGGCACGCTGCTGCTCAAGTTCTGGCTCCAGATCGACCAGGAGGAGCAGCTTCGCCGCTTCGAGAGCCGTCACGACGACCCCTTCCGCGCCTGGAAGCTGACGGACGAGGACTGGCGCAACCGCGAGAAGTGGGACGACTACCAGAAGGCCGCCGGGGAGATGCTGGTGCGGACCGGCACGCCCTACGCCCCGTGGACCGTCGTGGCGACGAACTCGAAGAGGTTGGCGCGCATCAAGATACTGACCACGGCGACGGAAGGCATCCGCAAGGCGCTGGAAGGGCGCGCGGAGCGTGTATCCGGCGAACCGCGGAATACGAAACGAAAGAAGGCATAAAACGAGTGCATA
This sequence comes from Synergistales bacterium Syner_01, assembly GCA_001604435.1. Taxonomy (GTDB): domain Bacteria; phylum Synergistota; class Synergistia; order Synergistales; family Aminobacteriaceae; genus JAAYLU01. Next base: position 2,586 of record LVBO01000208.1, on the reverse strand, counting down.
CGGAGTCGGCTCTCTCCTTTACGAACGTCGCTTTTTCCTACGGAGGCGACCCTGTCCTGCGGGACGTATCCTTTTCCGTCCCGGCGGGCGAATTTCTGGTGATCATGGGGCCGAACGGCGGGGGGAAGACCACCCTGCTGAAGCTCGCGCTCGGACTGCTCTCCCCCGATTCCGGGAAGGTGCTGATCCACGGGAAAGCACCCGGCGAGGATCGGAGCGCCGCGGGATACGTGCCGCAGGACGCGGGGCGCAACCGCGACTTCCCCATCACCGCGTTGGAGGCGGTGCTCCACGGACGCCTCGGCGTCGGGGCGAAGGGGCTCTTCTACAGCGCGGAGGATACGAGGACGGCGCGCGGCGCGTTGGAACGCATGGGGGTGGAGGCTCTGGCCTCCCGGCCGATGGGCGAACTCTCGCAGGGGCAGCGGCAGCGGGTGCTGATCGCGCGGGCGCTGGCCTCGGAGCCGAAGGTGCTGCTGCTCGACGAACCCCTGGCGAGCATCGACCCGGAGACGCGCGACATGCTGCTGAAGGAGCTGGCCGCGCTCCGTTCGCGGATGACGGTGATCATGGTGAGCCACGACATTTCGGCCATTCCGGGGCGCGCCACGGCCGTGGCGTGCGTCAACCGGAGCGTCTTCTACCACGACTCGGGGGAGATTCTCCCCGGAATGTTCGAGAAGGCCTGGGGGACGTGCCCCGTCGAACTGGTGGCGCACGGCATCCCCCACAGGGTGCTCGCCGCCCACACGCACGACCATTCCGAGGGCTGCGCTCATGATTGAGCTGCTCCAGTTCGAGTTCATGCGGAACGCCCTCTGGGCGGCTTTACTGTGCAGCGGGCTCTGCGGCATCCTGGGGACCATGGTGGTGGTGAAGCGCTACGTTATCCTCGCGGGGGGCGTCGCGCACGCGGCGTACGGCGGAGTGGGCATCGCGCTCTACCTCGGGATTTCGCCGCAGCTCGGGGCCGTGGGCTTCTCGTTGGCCCTGTCGCTGCTGATGGCGCACGTGATGCTGAAGCGAGAGGCGCGCGCGGACGCCATCATCGGCGTACTCTGGGCGGCCGGTATGGCGGCGGGCGTGATCTTCGCCGATCTCACTCCGGGGTACGGCGCCGACCTGATGAGCTACCTCTTCGGCAGCATCCTCACCGTCGCGAGGCCCGACCTCTTCATGATGGCCGGTTTGCTGGCGGCGACGCTCGTCCTCGGGATCGTCTGGCGCAGGCAGATCGCAGCCTTTTCGTTCGACGAGGACTTCGCCCGCACTCGGGGCGTTCCCGTCACGCTCCTCCATTTCGGCGTGGTGGTGCTGCTCTCGATGGCCGTGGTGCTCATCATCCGCATCGTCGGGCTGATTCTGGTCATCGCCCTGCTCACCATCCCTCCCTCCGTGGCGGAAAAGTTCTCCCGCTCTCTCTGGTCGATGATGGGCATTTCGTGCGTGCTGAGCGCGCTCTTCTCCATCGCCGGGCTCGCCCTCGCCGTGCGCTTCAACCTGACCGCGGGCGCGGTGATCATCGCGGTGGCCTCGGCGGTCTATCTGGTATCGCTGCTGTTGCCGGGGAGGCGGTAACTCCCCTCCTCCGGTCTTCGTACATCGGAGGGAAAACGCCGAAGTCCGACGCTTTCCCTCCGGTCGTTCTCATTTCCCGAGTTTCTTCATCAGCATGGCGAGCGGCGCCAGAAGAACGAGCGCCGCCGGATGGAAGGCGCCTCCCGCAGCGCACCCCGAGCTTTTCCTTTCGGGCGTTTCCCCCGCCGCGAAAAGCGCCGCGACGACGTCTCCGTCGATCGCCCCGTCGACGTCGCCGACGCCTCCATCCTTGATCGCCACCGCGATGCGACAGTTTGCTCCTATCGTCTCCTCGCTGCCGAGGACTCTGCGCAACCGCTTGCCGTCCGGCAGGAACTCCACTTCAACCACGGCGAATCGCGCGTCGGTCAGGTGTTCAAACTCGAAGACCTGCGTGAACTCCTCGACGCTGTCCGCCCTCCGCACCTTGACGACCCGGAGGCTTGACGCGCTTTTGCCGAAGAAGGCGTCGGGGATCGGGAAGAAGGCGATGGCGGTGGTTTTGACGTCGGCTGCGGAGGAGGTGGCCGCGTCCTTTCCGACCGCTCCGCTGAAGACGGCGAGGACTGCGGTCGGCGCGTTCTCGGCGATGCTTGGCCCGGAGAGCAGACGTTTCGCCCGCGCTACCGCCTCCGCGCTCAGATAGACGTGCCCGGAGTCGTCCGCGTCCAGAAGGGCGGCAAGCTCCCCCGAGATCGCTTCGGGAAGGGCGAGGTCCTTCTTCAGCGCCGCGTGCAGCAGTCCCCGCTCACGCTCCGGAGTCGCGCTCAGCGGCACGTCCACCCGGAAGGGGACGGCGGTCGTCGGAATGCTCTCTCCGGGGAGCGGCGCGTCCCCCGCGACGACGGGCCGCGAGGATGGGCGGACGCTCTCCGGCGCGGCGGCGGGGGTTTTCGCGGCGACGGCCGCCTTGAGATCGAGAGAGCCTCCCGTTGCGACAGCCGCCGAAAGGCCGGACGTTTTCGCGACGTTTTTCAGGAGACGCGCCTTGATCTGCCCCGCGCTCTC
>LVBO01000207.1 GCA_001604435.1 Synergistales bacterium Syner_01 | reverse complement strand
TGTTCACGGTGAACTGTTCCGACGAAGGGATCGAGCTGGACATGCAGCCGCAGGAGCATGTGAAGAGCATATCGTCGCTTCCGCTCGGTCGCCCCGACGCGCTTCTTCCGCTCCTGCTCCCCAAGGGAATTCTCTGGGCGGGCTTCTGTCCCGGCATCGCCCGCTGAGTCCGGAAGAGTTCTTTCGTCTCGTCCGCAGCAATTCCGGCGCTCCTTCCTTCGCGAGGGAGCGCCGTTTTTTCGCAAGAAAACCCATCCTGCAGTTCGCCCGCATCGCTTTCCATCAGCAACTTCCCGTCGCTCGCGCTCTCCGCTATCCTCGCAATTCACACTTTTTGCTACTCCATAATCATGCTTTGCACGATGCAGGACGAGAGGCTCTTCCCATAGACTCTCCATCGGAGGAATACGTTATTCCATTCCGGGAGGGTGAGCCTATGAAACTGGAGATAGGAAAGTTTTTCGTGAAGGAGATGGTCTTCGGCGAGAAGACCGGCTACAGCAAGGGCGTGCTGACCATAAACAAAGAAGAGGCTCTTGCGGTGGTGAAGGAGGACAGCCACATCACCGAGGCGGAGCTGCATATCGTGCGCCCCGGCGACGAGGTCCGCATGGTCCCCGTGAAGGAGGCCATCGAGATGCGCTGCAAGGTCTCCGGGGGCGTGATGTTCCCGGGCGTGACCAACCCCGTCATGCCCGCCGGGCAGGGGCGGACGCACGCGCTGAAGGACTGCTCGCTGATCGTGGTCGGCAAGCACTGGGGAAGCTTCCAGGACGGCTTGATCGACATGGGCGGCCCCTTCCGGCGGAACACCATCTACGGATCGCTGAAGAATCTGGTCCTCGTGGGCGACACGGACGAGGAGTTCGAGCGGCACGAGCAGCAGAAGAAGAACCGTGCGCTCCGCTGGGCCGGACACCGTCTCGCCGAGTACGTCGGCAAGGCTGTCGCCGCCCTTGAGCCCGAAGAAATGGAAACGTGGGAGCTGGAGCCGGTGAACCGCCGCGACGCCTCCGTACAGGGGCTTCCATCGGTGGTTTACGTGCTGCAGCCGCAGACGCAGATGGAGGCGATGGGGTACAACACCCTCGTCTACGGCTGGGACGGCAACCACATGCTCCCAACATACATGCATCCCAACGAGCTGCTCGACGGTGCGCTGATCTCCGGCAGCTTCATGCCCGTTTCGTCGAAGATGTCCACCTACGAGCACTGCAACAACCCCGTCGTGAAGCGCCTGATGAAGGAGCACGGCAAGACGCTCAACTTCCTCGGCCTCGTCATGTCGAACCTCAACGTCGCCATGGACCAGAAGCAGCGCTCCGCCTACATGGTGGCGCAGATGGCCAAAAACCTCGGCGCGGACGGCGCGATCGTCGCCGAAGAAGGGTACGGCAACCCCGACGTGGACTACATTCAGACCATCGTCGAGCTGGAGAAGGTCGGCATCAAGACCGTCGGCATCTCGAACGAGTGCACCGGCCGCGACGGCGCGTCGCAGCCCCTGGTCGCCCTCGATCCGGCGGCGAACGCTCTCGTTTCCACAGGCAACGTCTCGCAGTACCACGAACTGCCCCCGATGAAGACCGTCCTCGGCGAGCTGGAGTCGATGGCCCGCGACGGCCTCTCCGGCGGCTGGGAGGGATGCGTTCGTCCGGACGGCTCGCTCGTCATGGAGAACAACGGCATGTTCTGCTCGGACCACATCAGCGGCTTCTCCGTGAAGACCTGCATGGACTATTAGCGAC
>LVBO01000019.1 GCA_001604435.1 Synergistales bacterium Syner_01 | reverse complement strand
AAGAATGGAGGAGAGCGTCTTCTTCTCGTCTCCCGCAGGCCTCCGCATGGGGTCCGACTTGGCCCTGCGCGCCAGATAGACCGCCATGAGAAAGCTCGTCCCCGCGAGAATGGCGAAGGTCGCCGGGATGCCGAACGTATCCAGCGCGAACCCGAGGGGAGCGACCGAGACGATCGCTCCCAGGCTGGAGACGGCGAAGTTGATCCCCGCGTAGAAGCAGTATCGCTCCGCAGGGAAGGCGAAGGCCAAAAAGACGAGCGTCGCGGAATACATCGGGGAGACCCCGAACCCGGAGACCAGCCGCCAGACACCGAGCGTGAAAGGCGTCCGGACGATCGTCATCAGAAGGCAGGAGGCGGCGGTAAGCAGCAGACCGCACGTCACCACACGCACCGGGCCGTACCTGTCGTGCAGAATGCCGGAGACGGGCTGCATCAGCGCATAGGCGTAGAAGTGAACGCTGGAGATGAATCCCATCAAGGACGCGCTCATTCCGAGCCGCTCTCCTTCCAACGGCAAAATTACGGAAGCCGAAATCCTGAAGAAGACCGTCAGAAAAAACGACGCCGTCAGTATGATGAACAGGGGAAAAGAAGGGTCGGCAAAAAGCGACCTGTAGGTCGAACGAGAAGTGCTCACAGCAAAGCTCCTTTGTCGCAGTCAATAGTTTGAACGGGGTACAGCATACCATAGAAAATGAACTGCGGGAAGTCGGGAAACTTGCTTATAATGAAGAGAAAAAACACACTTTCGACGTACCGTCAGTCGCTTCGTTCCTCTACCCTTGGGCGGAAAACCTGTCGCCGTTCCGTTGCACCGCGGGCAGGTTGTTCAGATACTCGCTCTTCTTGCTTTCGTCATACTCCTCCGCCATCTTGACGATACTCTCTTCCCAGGTCGCCTTCAGGTCTTCGAGCATCGCGCGCACCTCGGCGATCTTCTCAGGATCCTTCGCGGTGTTGGCCTTGATGAGCGTTGTGTACATGAAGTCGTAGAGACGCATGAGGTTCGTCGTGACGGGATTGTCTTTGTTCACGCGCAGCGTGATCATCAGTTCCCTCACGACGTTCTGCGCCCGTTTGAGATGTTCGTTCGTCTCGTCGTACAGATGTTTCGACAGCGCGGACTCCGCGGCCAGACAGCTCTGAATACCTATGTCGTAGGTAATCAGCAGGAGCTGCTCCCGCGACGCGGTGCGAATGACGTTTTCCGTATAGGTTTCCTGTGCGCGGCTCCTGTTGTTCGGCCGAAACATGACAGCTCGCCCCCTCCCGCGGAGATTTTCGCAAAACGTTCAAAGAGTTTCCTCGATGTCTTTTATTTTCGGTAGAGGGGAGGGGCGGGTAAAGTCCGAACAGACAGCAATGGGAAGAGAGTTCGCAGAGGGTTGAACACCCGGGCAAAGAGGCACCAGACCGAGGTCGAGACGCTCGAAATCAGTCCGAACTCTCTCCGACGAGCTGACGCACCCGCTCTTCGGGAAACTCCAGTACTTCGGCAACCGGAGAAACTGCCATGTTCATGGGATGATCGGGCCTCCGCACAGAGAAAGAATCGTGTTGATCATTGTCTTGAGTTCGGAGCATTGAGCGACGGAGAGGTCGTTTTCCCTTAGAATCCGCGCTGCATCGCGAGGCTTGACATAGCTTTCCTGCACTTTCCGATCTCGAAGATTTCCTTGATTCGGTATGCGGGCGGATTGTGATGATTCACCGTTTCGGGATTGCCGCCGGGGGCGCCTTTGTTATGTTTTGCCAACTTTTGAATCGTCGGCCAGTACGGCAACAGCCACGCCTCGAAATCATATTGGGCGACATGGGGATGGAATCTCGGCTCTGCTCCCACCCACTGTCTCATTTTTTTCTTGGCGTCCTGAGCGTCGAGAAAATCGGGAGACGTTCCGCCGGTATAAACATCGGTCAGCGCAATCACATGGTCAGCGGGTTTACTTCCTCCCAAAAGGTTTTCCACGACCCGTCGTAATTTTTCTTCTTTGGGGATGCGCCCGTCGTAGGGTAGAACATCCAACTTGGGCGTTTCGCCAGCCAGACGGTTTTTCAAAAAGTCCCGTAGGTGGGGAAGAAACGCCTTTTCGGTTTTGCCTTCGACGATGATGGCTATTTTCATGACCGGCCCCCCATTCGCCCCATCCGCCACACTTCGTCAAGGCTGTATTCGGCCAGCCATCGGTCGATATCCATGGAATCGGCCCATGTCGCCGATGCGCAGCCTTCGTCGTCCAGGTCCATCACCACCACCTCTTCAGGTTTTAGAAAACGTATCAACCTGTCCGAATGGGTGGCGACAACGATTTGCGTTCGCTTGGAGGCCTCGCGCATCAAATCCGGCAGCAGGCTCAGCAACTCCGGGTGCAAACTGACTTCGGGTTCGTCGATCATGGTGATGGTTGAAAGATGAGGGCTTTGCAGCAGCGACGCAAGCCAGAGAAATCGAAGGGTTCCTTCGGAGAGTTCGTTCATGTACATCGACTTGCTGAAATTCTTGTCTTTCCACGTCATCGTCAGCATTCCGGCCGCCACCGGCGGAAAATTCAGCTCCTCGAAATCCGGGAAGGCCGTTTTCAATGCGTTCAGAACAACCTCGTAACGATCACGATCCATCTCGCGCAGGTAATACAAAAACGGAACAAGATCTGCACCGTCATGCCCCGGCAATGTCGCCGGTTTCATTGGCTGCGGCATCTTCACCGGCGCGCGGGGGCCTACGTCCAAAGCATGATACCGAGTAGCGGTCGCCAGAGTGCGCCTGTGTTCCTCGGGCTGCCGAAACATTTTCGGCACCTGCGAGAGGGAGGATTCCAGGGGGTTGTACTCCCAGTTCGGCCGGACGAGTCGATTTCCCTCTGTTTCGTAGTACCTGATGTCTCCGTCCGACGAATCAATATACTTGAACGGATCATGAACCCCTTGCCGTCGCCGGCATAACACTTCTCCGGATATGGAATACCCAGGCCCTTTGGGTGCAAGCCGCAGTTCATATTCAAGAGGCTCATGACCGAGCGCCGTCATATCGACGAGCAATGAAAGATCTTCACTTTTCCCCCGGGTCAGAAGATTCACGATTCCGCCGAACTGCGACAAAGTCTTGTTGAGATTACCCGATGCGGAGGCGGACAAGATAGAGAAAGCATCCAGAAACGACGTCTTGCCGACCCCGTTCGCACCTATCAGCACCATAAACGGCCGCACCGGCAGATCGACGTTCTGGAGACGCTTGAAACCGCCTATTTTGATCCGGTTTATCGTAGTCATTCTGTTCCTCCCGTATCAGGAATTTCTCTTCGGCGTCGAACGCTTTTGTTGAAGAGTTTCCTCGCGTTCTTCTTGCCCTCTTGAAAACGAAAAAGCATCTTCGTCTGTGATGCGCATCGGAACTAAATAATGAGTCTCACTGAGCGAAAGTGCACAGAAAGTGTCTGCCCTTTATAGATTCGCTAATCATTGATTGGCGAATAGACGCCGCATACACCTGGTAAACTGTCTTGCATTTCCAGTGAGTAAACAGCTTCACCGCCGTCTATGGTCTCTCCCCTTCGAAAAAACACTGGCTTGATCAGAGAAAAGATGTAATTTCTGATTATTATAGCACGCGAAGAGAATCCTTCTTCTCCACCGGTACCATCCTATACCCTGCCAATGCATGTATGCGCTGCAGCAAAAGTGCACTCGTTATGAAGTTTGACATTTCACCACAGGGCGAATATTCTTGTGCTGCTGACTGTACACCATACTGTCCCGAGGGAGGTGGATACACATGTATTCGACGAAGCCGCGCCGCGCTCGAGTTCCGCGCTTTGTTCTTCTCGCCCTGTTCCTGCCGCTTCTGCTCTTTCTCGCCGCGGCGCCCGCGCCCGCTCGAGAGGAGTCCGGATGGGCGCCCGTCGTCTCCGTCCGGGCCGCGGCGGACGAAACGCTCTACGTCGCCACGGCCGAGCGGGGGGGAATCTTCTCCTCCGCGAACGGGGGAAGGAGCTGGCGGCACATCGGAAGCGGCGTCTCTTCCGACAACTTCTACTCGCTGCGCGTCGCTCCGCAGGGGTATATAGTTCTTTCGACCTTCGAGGAGGTGCTGGTCTCGAAGAACGGGGGCGTATCGTGGCCATCCCTGAAGGGTGGCGGCTATCTGAAGGACTTTCTTTTTACACGGTCGGACACCTTCCTCGGCGTCCACTGGCGCGAGGGGTTCTACGGCACATCGATGAAAAACCAGAAAGAGTGGGGGCGAAGCAGAGGAAATGTCGACTTCCTGGTGACCGACGTCATCGAGTCGGAGAACAAGCGCCTGTGGGGCGCGACCTTCGGCGGGGGGGTCCGCGTTTCGGACGACGGCGGAAGAAATTGGAGCGCCTTCGGCGAAGGACCGGAGAATCTTTTGGTCCTCTCGCTGGCGTGGAGCGCGGCGACGGAGACGCTCTTCGCCGGAACCTATGAAGGCGGCGTCTTTTTGCGGCGCGGAGAGGGTGCGTGGGAGAACGCCTCGGATGGTCTGCCTCCGGGCTCGATCGTCCAGGCGCTCGCCGTGGCGAAGGATGGCTCGGTGTGGGCGGGGACCCACCGGGACGGCTGCTTCGTTTCGCGGTACGGTGGGCGAGGATGGGACCCCTTCCCCGAGGGCGGCGGCAACGGCGTTTCCGTGACGGCGATCGAGCCGTTCAAAGAGGGCGTGGTGATCGGGACCGCAACCGGCGGGCTCTTTTTCGCCGAGGCGGCGCGCTCTTCGTGGACGCCGCTCCTCCCGTTCGAGCCGATCACGGGGCTCGTGAAACTCGACAAAAGACACGTCCTCGCGGTCTCGCGCCCGGGCAGGCTGTATCGATCCTCCGACGGAGGGCGCACGTGGAGAAACGACGGAGAGATCCCCGTCGACGAAGGAGGCTGCGCGGTCCTGCTGCGGACATCCGACGGCGCGCTGCTCGCGGGCGGCGCGGGCGGCGTGTACCGTTCCGACGGAAGAACGTGGACGCGCTCCGCCTTCCCCGCCAAGGAGACCCACCCGAGCGTGGTTTCGCCTCGGCACGGAGTTCCGGCGCTCGATCCGGTGATCGCGATGGCCGAGAGCGGGGGCAACGTGTTCGCGGCGACATGGCGGAACGGCCTCCTCCGCTCGCGCGACGGCGGACGGAGCTGGGAGCACGTCGAGGGGAACGACGGCGTCTATGCAATCAC
>LVBO01000206.1 GCA_001604435.1 Synergistales bacterium Syner_01 | reverse complement strand
GGGAGGGCGACCTCGTGGTCGTCACCGCCGGGGTTCCTCTGGGCACGGCCGGGACAACGAATCTCGTCCAGGTGCATATCGCAGGCAAAATACTGCTGAAAGGACTCTCCTTGCTCAAGAGAGAAGCCAGGGGCGCCGTCTGCGTAGCGAGGAGCGCCTCCGAAGCAAAAGAGAAAATGACCAAAGGCGCCGTGCTTGTCGCCAGAAACACCGACAAAGAGTATCTCCCGGCCATGCGGCTCGCCTCCGCCATTGTCGTGGAGGAGGGCGGGCTTACCTCCCACACGGCGATCGTGGCCCTTGAGCTTGGCATTCCGTGCATCGTCAGCGCGGAAGGAGCCCTCTCCCTTCTCTCCGACGGAATGCTTGTCACTGTCGACGGATACAGGGGGATTCTCTATCACGGCCGAGTGAAGCTGACGGCATGAAGGAACTCGGCGGCGAGCGATGCTTCTCCCAGGAGCGCTCCGGGAAAGGCGTGTTGAAAAACATCCCCGCGGGCGTGCCTTTCCCTTCGTGGAACGAGCTTCCGTCCGAGGACATGCGACGGAGCGCCGTCCTCGTTCCGCTCTTTCCGTCGGGAGACGCGCTCCGCATTCTATTTTTGCGTCGTTCGCCCCATCTCTCCCGCCATGGAGGGGAGATCTGTTTTCCCGGCGGAATGAAGGAGCCGGACGACCTGTCGCCGCTGCACACCGCGCTCCGTGAAACCGAGGAGGAGACGGGCATTCCCGGAGAGGCTGTCGAACCTCTCCTCATGCTCTCCCCCGAGTATACCGTCGTCAGCGATGTGGAAGTCTTCCCCGTGCTCGGCATTGTCTCCGGAGTCGACCCCGAGCGGGAACTCACCCTCTCTCCCTCGGAGATAATCGCCTCGTATTCGGTGGACATCGCCCTTTTCCCGGCGAAGCCCCGGAGAAAAGAAATTCTTTTTCCTTCGTTCACGAAGGGGATGAGAGAAAACAGGGGACACGCGGTTTCCTATCCCGAGTACGATCTTCCCGACGGCTCGGTCGTCTGGGGAGTGACCGCGAGGATATTGGAAAAGGTCTGTTGCCTGTTGTGAAGAAGGGAGAAGATCGATGGCGATAATAGGCGCCCACGTCTCCATCGCCGGAGGGCTTGAAAAAAGCATCGAGCGCGGCGAGGAACTGGGATGTGAAGCAATACAGATTTTTACGAAGAACCAGCTCCAATGGCGGAGCGCCCCCCTCTCGCAATCCAGGGGCGAACGCTTTTACCGGTCCTGGGCCGACAGTTCGATCGAGGAGATCGTCGTCCACGCTTCCTACCTCATCAACCTGGCGGCGACGGACGCAACGGGAGCGAAGAGCGTCGCTGCGCTGGAGGATGAAATAGAGCGTTGCGACCTTCTGGGAATCGACAATCTCGTGCTTCACCCGGGGTCGTCGCGCGGAAGGGATGCCGAATCCGCCCTTGACCTGGTTGCCGAGCGAATCGCCGCCATTCTTGACAGGACGCCGTGCAAGCGGGTTCGAATTCTTCTTGAGACGATGGCCGGACAGGGAGACCTCCTCGGCAGGAATTTCAAACAGTTCAGGAGGATTCTCGAAACACTGGACTGGTCGTCGCGGGTGGGTATTTGCATGGATACCTGCCACATGTTCGCAGCGGGATTCGACATGCGCACCGAGGCTGCGTACCAGCGCCTGCTCGACCAGGTGGACGATACCGTCGGCCTCGACAGGGTCGGTTGCTGGCATTTCAACGACAGCTTCCATGATTTGGGAAGAGGGCTCGACAGACACGCGCACATCGGAGAAGGGATGCTCGGATACGCCCCCTTTTCTTTCGTCCTCAACGATCCCCTCTGGGAACATACGCCCTGTATTCTCGAAACGCCCCAGAACGCCTCCGGCCATGCCGGAAACATGTCGATACTGCGCAAACTGAGAGGAGGATAACAATGACCGTCCGCTATCCGAGGCTTATCGTCTCCGGGAATAAGATTTTCGAAAACACGGTTCGAGTCGCGGAACGATGCGCGCGTGCAGGGATAACGCTCACCGGCGTGACCAAGGGCGTATGCGCGCGCGAGGTTCTCGTACGGGCAATGGCGGAGGGCGGCTGCGACGAACTCGGCGACAGCAGGATTGACAATCTCGCCGCCATCCGTACAATGAACGTCGGTCTTCCGCTGCTCCTTCTCCGGATTCCGATGCCCAGCGAAATCGCAGAAACCGTCAGGATCGCGGACAGGAGTCTTGTCTCGATGGCGCGGACGATATCCCTTATCGACCGGGAGTGCCGCGCTGCGGGACGAACGCACGAAATTATCCTCATGACCGACCTCGGAGACCTCCGCGAGGGAGTATGGATGGGGCGCGTCGACGAAATCGCCCCGGTGCTGAAAGCATCTCCGCGTGTACGCTGTGTCGGCGTCGGCGTGAACTTCGGCTGTTTCGGAGGGGTGCTTCCCGTGCCCGAGAAGCTGGAGCAGTTGCTCTCCGTAGGAAAAGAGCTGGAACGCTTTCTCGAATACCCGCTCTCGGTGTATTCCGGCGGTTCGACATCTTCGCTAGCGCTTCTGGAGCGCGGAACCATGCCTCGGGGAATCACGAATTTGCGCGTCGGCGAGGGGATTCTTCTCGGCGCCGACGTCACCGGTGCACGGGATATTCCGTGGCTTCATCAGAGGACGATGTGCCTTGAAGCGGAGATCGTCGAAGTGTACCGGAAGCCCTCCGTTCCGGTCGGGCCGGTCGGATTGGACGCCTTCGGCGGAGAGCCGGTCTTCGAGGACAAGGGAGAGCGTCTCAGAGCGATCGTCGCGGTAGGGCGTCAGGATGTCCTCGTCGAGGGGCTGACGCCGGAAACTCCGGAAGCTGACATTCTTGGAGGATCCAGCGACCATATGATTCTCGACGTCGAGGATGTCCGTCCCGTGCCGGAGCTTGGGGGCATACTGCGCTTTTTCCCCAACTACGGAGCGATGCTCGCCCTTTCGACGTCGCCGTATATCGCTTTCGACGTGGTATAGTATACTTGACCCTGTTCGCTGGGGAACATTGCCCGAAACTTATCCGCCCCGGAGGGCGATCGCATGTTCGAAACTCTGAGATGGCAGGATTTCCTCGATATACTGGTAATCGCAGTGATTGTGCACAGGTTGCTTCTGCTGATCGTGGGCACTCGTGCGATGCAGCTCGTCAAGGGGCTTCTCATCCTCGGCGTCGTTGCCGGTGCGGCCAGGCTGCTCGACCTGCGGACGCTCTCATGGTTCCTCGGACAGACGCTGGGCGTCCTCCTGATCGCCATCCCGATCGTCTTTCAGCCGGAGCTGCGAAAAGTGCTCGAAGAGCTCGGCAGGGGCGGCGGCCTCTGGAGGCGGAAAAAGGCCGCGGAAAAGGCGGAAGCCTTCAGCCATGAGGTGTCCAGGGCGATCGGCTATCTCAAAGGGCAGAAGATCGGGGCGCTCATCGTTCTGGAACGCAACACCGGGCTCAAGGACTTCTGGAGAACCGCCATAAAGCTGAATGCGGAGATAAGCCAGGAGTTGCTCATCACCATCTTCTGGGACGGAACGCCGTTGCACGACGGGGCGGTGATCCTCGACCGGGAGCGAATTGTCGCCGCAAGCTGTTATCTGCCGCTTACGGAGAATTCCGACCTGTCGCGATGGATCGGCACCCGCCACAGGGCGGCTCTCGGCGTGACGGAAGTTTCCGACGCGATCGCGCTTGTCGTCTCCGAAGAACGGGGAGAGGTGTCGCTTGCGATCAACGGCCGCCTTTCAAAAAACCTGAAGGAGGCGCAGGTGCATAAACTGCTCTCCCACTATTTCAGCGGTGAAGAGGCTGAACACAAACCACTCATGGAGCGCCTGCAGGAAGATCTGCGGGCCCTGTGGTCATAACGGGAAGAAGGTGCGCACGCGCTTATGTCCGAATCCGGAAAGATAGACGCGATCCTTGCGTCGCCGCTGTTCCTGAAAATAATGGCCGGGGTGGTCGCGCTCGCTCTCTGGTTTTACGTCTCCGGCAACAGAACGACCGAGACGACGAGGACGCTGGTCGTGCCTTTGGAGTACTTGAACGTCTCTCCGCAGACAACGCTGAAAGCCTCTGTGAAAGAAGCGGAGATCGTTCTCTCCGGAGCGCAGTTCGTTCTCTCCGCCATTCCTCAGGACGGCGTGGTCTGCGAAGTCGATCTCCGGGGGGTCGGAATCGGGAAATACCGGATACCGGTTCGTTCCATCGTTCCCAAGGACGTCAAGATAATGGACGTCAAGCCGACGCACGTCGACGTGGAACTCGCGCGCTTCATCGACCGCCTGATACCGGTGGAAATCGCCGTGGAGAAAGGTCTTCCTCCGGGGCTTTTTCTCGATATGGTCGAGATACTTCCTAAAAACGTCAGCGTCAAGGGGAGCGAACGCGATATCGCCAAGATCGACGCCGTCAGAATAGCTCCCACCCTCGACGAACTGAAGGCGGGAGGGGAGCACACACTTGCCGTCGAGGTCGTCAAGTCGGAGGAGTTCGAAGACGAGGTCGTCGTGGAGCCGAAAACGGTCAAGCTCAGCGCCGTGCTTGCCGAGGGAGTTCCGAAGAAGAGCGTCCCGGTGAACGCCCGCATCATCGGCGAACCCGGAGGCGACTTCAAACTGAAGGCCGTCGTCGTCGAACCCGCCGTCGTTACAGTCGAAGGGCCCCTGGCGAAGCTGAACGCCGTGACGCGAGTCGATACCGAGACGATCGACCTGACGGGCATCTCCAAGGAACAAAACATCGTGATCCCGCTGCGCGCTCCGGAGGATCCCATGGTGACCCTTGTCGGCGCCGCTTCTGTGCGGGTCAACGTCCTTCTGACCCCCTACACCGTCACCCGCCTCCTGTCGCGACTGAGCGTCGAGGTCGAGGGGCGGAGCGTCTACCCCGGGTGGAAAGTGGAGCCGAACATCGTCAACGTCACTGTGGAAGGGACTCCCTCCGAAGTAAACGCGCTCGACGAAAAAGACGTGGTGATACGTCCCTTTGTCAACGTCACCAACGTCGTTTCCCGGCGCTTGACGGTTCCCGTACAGATTCAGAACAAGTCGGGCGGCAAATTGAAAGTAGTGAAAATCGATCCTGCGAGCGTCACTGTAATTGCGGATATCAGGTAATCTCTTATACGGGCGGGGATGGTGAGGCTGCATGGAAACTGGTGAGAAAAAAATTCGTTGTCTTTTCGGGACCGACGGTGTGCGGGACGTGGCCAACAGGGGAACGATGACCCCTGAGATGGCCTTGCGACTCGGTCGCTCCTACATTCTTTTCCTGACGGAGAGAGGAATTCCTCGCCCCAGGATCGTCGTCGGAAGGGACACCAGGCGTTCCGGGCATATGCTCGAAGCCGCTCTTTCCGCGGGCATGGCTTCGGCCGGCGCGGAGGTCTTTCTCCTCGGAGTGCTGCCCACCCCCGGCGTCAGTTTCGCCGTAAAGAAGATGTCGGTTCACGGCGGAGCGGTTATCAGCGCCTCCCACAACCCCGCCGAGTACAACGGCATCAAATTTCTCGACTCCTCCGGGAAAAAACTTTCCGACGACGTCGAGGGAGCGATCGAGGAGTACATGGGAGACAACCTCACCGACGACTGGCGTCCCACGGGCGCTTCCGTTGGAGATATCCACGGAGCCGTGCATCTTCTCGACGAATACGCCGAGTGGATGGCTTCCCTCTGGGGGGGGGAAACGCCCTTCCCGATTTCGGGCGTCGTCGACTGCGCGCACGGCGCGGCGGTGGAAACCGCGGAAAAAGTTTTCGGCAGGCTCGGCGGAGGGTGGCGTTTTATCGGAAACCGTCCGGACGGACTGAATATCAACGAAGGCGTCGGCGTGATGCACATGGCGCACCTGGCGGAAGCGGTGAGAGCGCACGCGCTCCCGATAGGCATCGCCTACGACGGAGACGCCGACCGGGCGTTGCTGACGGACGGCAAGGGGAGAGTGCTCGACGGCGATATCATCCTCTGGGTGCTCGCCCGCTGGCTCTCCGAACGCAATCTGCTCGGTTCCGGCGTCGTCGCCACGGTGATGAGCAACATGGCGCTCGAAGAGCATCTCCGGAAAGAAAATATCTCCGTCTTTCGCTGCCCCGTAGGCGACCGCTACGTTATGGAGACGATGTCCAAGGAAGGATCGCTGCTGGGAGGAGAACAGTCCGGGCACATCATTCTCTCCTCGTTCGTGAACACCGGCGACGGACTCTGCACCGGCCTGTTCTTCCTCAAGGCGTGTCTTGAGCTCGGCGAGGACATTTCGACGTTGGCGGACCGTTTCGCCCCGTATCCGCAGATTCTGCGCAACGTCGAGGTTTCCCGCGACGGAAAGATGAGCGGCGACTTCCTCAGGGATCTCTCCTCCGAAGCGGAGACGTTGCTGCAGGGCGCCGGAAGAATTCTCATCCGCCCCTCGGGCACGGAGCCCCTGATGCGAATACTGGTTGAAGCACGGGATGAAAAGCTCATGGAGCATGTCTCCGAGAAACTCGTGAACGCCATCAAAGAGCAGTGCCGCTATCAATAACGATCTTGTGAAAGGTGGTTGCCGAATGACGTCTTCGATATCGAAATGTCTCTTCCCGGTCGCGGGGCTTGGAACGCGCTTTCTCCCCGCGACGAAAGAGATCGCCAAGGAAATGCTTCCGCTCGTCGACAGGCCCATCATCGAATACGGCGTTGAAGAAGCGCTTGCCGCGGGATGCAAAGAGATGGTCATGATCACCGGCCGGTCGAAGAAAGCCATCGAGGACTACTTCGACCGTTCATTTGAACTTGAGGAGCTGCTCAAGTCGCGAAACAAACAGAACCTCTACGACGAAGTGATCTCGCTCTCCGAAATGGCCGATTTCATCTATCTCAGGCAGCATCGCCCTCTCGGCCTTGGGCATGCGGTGCTTTGCGGAGAGCCGGTCTGCCGGAACGAGTATTTCGGCGTCATCCTCCCCGACGATGTCATGGTCGCCGAACCCTCGGTGCTTGCGCAGCTTCTCGCGGTGCACAGCGAGCGGGGCGGCAGCGTCGTCGCGCTTGAAGAAGTTTCGGCGGAAGACACGTCCCGCTACGGCGTCGTGGCAGCCGAGAACGCAGGAAACGGCGTTTTCGGGATAAAGGACATGGTGGAGAAGCCGGGGCCGGAAAAAGCCCCGAGCAGGCTTGCGATCATGGGACGATACATACTCTCTCCGGCAATCTTCCCGATTCTTGCACGCCAGCAGGCGGGAGCGGGGGGAGAAATTCAGCTGACCGACGGCATTCGCTCGCTGATCAGTCAAGAACCAGTCTGGGGTGTCGTGTACAAAGGAAGGCGTTTCGACTGCGGAACGCAGCCGGGTTGGTTGCATGCCAACATTCGCCTTGCCATGGAGCACCCCGCGTTGAAGGAGGTGGTGCTGCGAGCGGTAAAGGAGCACGAAGAAAAGTGAAAAGCGCATACCACGAAGCGCCTGCGCCGGAGGACCGCCCCCCGAACAGGGGGGCATCTCTTCGGCTGACGAGGACGGAGGAGTATCGATCTGTCGGCGGATGCCTCCGGGGCCGTGAGAGACCGGTCCGCAAAGCTTTTCTGCAAAACCGGAAAGTAATTTCCGGGACAATGTGAAACGCAGTCTCTCGTGAGTGGATACAAAGGCGGTGCTGTAGAATGTGCGGAATCGTTGGCTATATAGGCCACCGAAATGTTGCGGATGTACTCGTAAAAGGACTCCAGTCCCTTGAATACAGAGGGTATGACTCGGCGGGAATCGCCGTTATCGACTACCCCGACGAGGAAAAAAGCGTACAATCCCCTGCGGTGCATATCGTCAAAGGCGTCGGAAAAGTAGCGGAACTGAAATCCATGCTTGCCGCCAGCCCGGTTTCCGGGCGCCAAGGAATAGGGCATACCCGGTGGGCGACCCACGGAGGCGTTACGGAAATCAACGCGCATCCTCACTCCGATCTCTCCTCAAGGCTTGTCCTCGTCCACAACGGAATAGTGGAAAACTACCGTGAACTGCGTGCGGAGCTTTCTGTTCCGGAGGAACGGTACAAATCGGAAACCGATACCGAAGTGATCGCGCAGCTTCTCTCCTCGCTCTATGCCGGCGGCGGAGCCCGGGAGATGATCGGCGCCCTCGTCGCTCTCCACGGACGCCTGAGAGGTTCGTTCGCGCTGGTCATCATGGTGAAAGACATTCCGGGAAAGATCTACTGCCTTCGCAAAGGCTCGCCGCTTGTCGTCGGCTTTTCCGAAGAGGGAGAAGCGCTCTGCGCTTCGGACGTGCCCGCGATACTTCCCTATACGCAGGATGTCGTCTACCTCGACGACGGGGACATCGCCGAGCTCTCGGCCGAAGGAATGCGATTCTGGAGCGCCGCGGGAGAATCCCTTGAAAAGAATGAAACGCATATCGACTGGGACGTCTCCATGGTCGACAAGGGAGGCTACTCCCACTATATGCTCAAGGAGATCAACGAACAGGGCGCGGTGCTCAGAAGCTCCATGGCCCGGCGTCTTTCCGGCGAGGGCGAAGTGGACCTCTCCGCCGAACTTCCGTGGACGAAGGAGGACGCCCTTGCCTGGAAGCGGATTCATATCGTCGCCTGCGGGACGTCGTACTATGCGTCGCTCGTCGCGGAGCGCTTTCTTGAAACCATCACGGATCTTGACATCCGGGTGGACGTCGCGTCGGAGTACAGGTACAGAAACCTCCCCGTGGGGCCGGATACATTGGCGGTCTTCGTCTCCCAATCGGGAGAGACGGCTGATACGCTCGCCGCGGAGCGCCTTGCAAAGGCGCGAGGAGCCCGTTGCCTGGCGGTTACCAACGTCATCGGCTCCACCCTGGCCAGGGAGGTGGACGATATACTCCAGCTGAAGGCCGGGCCCGAGATCGGCGTCGCGGCGACGAAGACGTTCATGGGGCAGATGGCGGTGCTCTATCTGCTCTCGCTCTATGTCGGCAAGCTGCGCGGAACGCTTACGGAAGCCTACGAAAAGTCCGTGGGCGGAGAATTACTCCTCCTGCCCTACAAAATCGAATCCATCCTCCAGCAGCAGGAGCTGCTGTACAGACTGGCCATACTTCACAGCGACGCGAGAGACTTCCTCTTCCTCGGAAGAGGCGTCTCCTTCCCCGTGGCGCTCGAAGGAGCGCTCAAACTCAAGGAGATATCGTACATCCATGCGGAGGCGTACGCCGCCGGCGAGATGAAGCACGGCCCCATCGCGCTTCTCGACCCTCGGGTGCCTGTCGTGGTCATTACGCCGCAGGATGATCTGCACGAAAAGACCTTTTCCAACATCCTCGAAGCGAAGGCGAGAAAGGCCCCGGTGATCGCCATAGCTTCCGAGGGCGACAGGAGCCTCGACTCCGCGGCCGACAACGTCTTCAACGTCCCGACGACGCTGCCGGTGCTCTCGCCGTTCCTCACGGTGGTTCCGCTCCAGCTCTTCGCTTTCTTCGTCGCGAAGCTCCTCGGCTGCGACATCGACCAGCCGAGGAATCTCGCGAAAAGCGTCACCGTAGAGTAGACGGGACACCCGGAATAAAAAAAGGCGGCCTCTTCAGGCCGCTTTTTTTATTTTCCTTTTTGAGGCGCGAAGCCCTTCTGCGGTTCTTCGGTGAAGGGAGAATAGATACGCAGGTGCGTCAAGTCCCCTAAGGCGGAGTCGTTTCTTCCGGATGCCTCCGGAAGTCTCTCCCACGCTCCTCCGCCCCTCCGGCAGAGAACGAGCGGTTTCCGGCCGTAGGTCGACCACATGTCCCAGAGGACGTCCGTCATCTGGCTTCCCGGCACGAGGTTGGAGGAGAACAGCGGTGCGGACCCGGGAAGCGGACGGTCGGTCGGCGACGCGATAATCAACCACTGCGTCAGCTGCCAGGCGGACGCCATCTCCTGAGACTTCGAATGCAGAAACGGCAGAATCTGAAAGCCCCCTACAACATTCCGCGGCGTCGTGCTGACGTCGATCACACCGGAATGATTCGCCCTGATCCTACCGATTTCCTGGAACTCGGTGCCGCCGAAACGTCCCACGCCCTTCAGAGGGCGGATCACTCGGGCGAGCAGCCTCGGCCCCGAGTCGTACCAGCCGAGGACGCGGCCGCCCGGACGGTTCTCGATATCGATCAAATACGGCCTCTCCGACTCCGTAACGTCGAGGACGAGAATCTCACCCTCGCGAGGAAGGCCGTGCCGCTCCAAGGGAACGGTCTCGCCGTCTTTCCTCCGGACGAGAACCGGCGTCGCCACAGGGGGCGCCCACCCGCCGAAGAAACCGGTTCCCGCCGGGGAGTCGAGCGCGATGAACGAACGCTCGCCCGCCGCTGGAGCCACGGTATGGCGGGGG
>LVBO01000205.1 GCA_001604435.1 Synergistales bacterium Syner_01 | reverse complement strand
CGCCGTCATAGATGAGAATGCCCTGAGGAGAGTGTTCAAAGAGTTTTTTCCAGTACTCGGTCTGTTGAAGGAGCGCTCCTTCCGTTTTTTTCCGCCTGTTGATCTTTCTTTTAAGATAAACGGCCAATCCCCCAAGAAAAAGAAGGAGGAGTACGTTTGCGAAAATAAAAGGGACGTACTCTTGAATTCCATAAAAAGGATCTCCTAAAATAACACTCCCTGCAGGAAGGGCCGATCTGGAGATGTTGAACTCCCGCATCCCGGAGTAGTTGAAAAGCAGCTTCGGATCCATCCCTTTCCTCGGAGGTATTGATTCGGGAGGCGCTCCTTGTAAAATTGCGAACGCCATTTCTCCTGCGGCGAATCCTTTCTCGAAACCGCCTTCCGAGACGCTGCCCAGTACGCCCAGTGCAGCTCCTTCTTCGAGAAGAGAATACACGGGGAGTTCCGTTGCTTCTTGAATAGACTCTATCAGCCGGGAGAAAGAGACGAGCTCTCCGTCCCGTGTTATGCTGTAGTGCCCGAGGATGATGACCGAGCCGGGGGGAAGTTCCGAAAGGGAAGACGCAAGCTCCTCGATGTCCATTCCGAAAAGAGGCCGCAGTCGTTTTTTCGGTATCGAGAGAGCTGTCGCCGCCTCGTTCAGTTGCGCGATGTCGCGGAACCCTCGGGGCGACATATCCGTTATCAGCGCGATGCTGGGAGCGTCCCGATGTAGGCGGTTGATTTCGCGAAGCAAGAAGAGCGGGGCGTTTTCGCTGAAAACTCCCGTTCCCTTTGTCCGGGGGAAAATCGAGAGAAGCGCTTCGTTCGTCAGGGAGCAAAAGACGATGGGAACATCGGGAAAGAGGACGCCGATCTGTCCGAGAGCGAATGTTGCGGCGTCATTTCCCGTCGTGATGATAAGGTCCGGAGGCAGTGAAGTGTACCGTGCGCGGTAGAGCTCCCGAAGTTCCGGGAGGTGCATTGCGGAGAATGTTCCCGTGATATCGAGATTTTCAACGAAGAACTCGATATTCGCTCCGCTTTCTTCAAAAGCTGCCGAAATGCCGCGATTTGTCCCGGTAGTCCAGAGGTCTTCAACGGAGTACGAGTTGAGCAGAAGAACTTTTCCGGCTACACGGGGGGCCGCACACGACGATACTGTCTCCTGGAGAAGAATCGCTGCAACGAGTACGAGATACCTAATTAGCTTTCGTAGAAAAGAAGCGTTGATCGGCACTATGTATCTCCTCTCTCGTTGATTCTTTACCGCAGGAATGCGAAATCGGCGGCGCTTTCTCCCGCCCTGTAACCAGTACTCCAGCACATTTGCAGGTTGAATCCGCCGGTGGGACCGTCGAGATCGAGTACTTCTCCGGCAAAAAAAAGGTTTTCCACCAGCTTGGAACGCATCGTTCGCGGTTCTATCTCCTTCAGCGCCACCCCTCCGCTGGTCACTATGGCCCAGTCGAATCCAAGAAGTCCATCAGGGGTCAGGGGAAAGGATTTGAGCAGCTCGGCAAGTTTTTCGATTTCCTGATTGCTTGCGGAGTCGACGATTTTTTCCTCCGATAGAGGCGCCAAGGCGAGCACGGCGGGTATAAGCCCTCTCGGGAGAAGCTCGCCAAGCGAGTCCTTGAATTTTCTGCCGGAGAACTTTTCGAAATCTCTGCCGATCCTGTTTTGGAGCACAGGAAGAGAAAGCGCAGGTTTAAGGTCGATTGTAAGCCTGGCAGAGCCTGTTTTCATGGCTCCCGCGATCTCCTTGCTCATGTCCATGGCTATAGGACCGCTGATTCCGAAGTGCGTCAGAAGAAGCTCTCCGAAACGCTGCGATTCAACTTCGCCGTTTTTCCAAAGAGTGAGCGAGATATTGCGTAGCGTCATGCCTCTGGAGGCAAGGGGCCACTTTTCTACTGTTCTGACCGGGCAGAGCGCCGGAACAGGAGGAACGACAGTGTGTCCGGCCCTGCGTGCGAAGCGGTATCCGTCGCCGGTCGACCCTGTTTTCGAAAAGGACTTTCCCCCCGTACAGATGATGAACGCGTCTCCCTCGACCTCTTGTCCTCTGAGTATGAAACGAAGGATCCTCCCGTCGCGAATCTCGAGGTTGAGAGATTCGCGCTTGCGGTAGATGGTGACTCCGCCTTCCCGCACATAGTTCAGAAGGGCTGCGAGAACGCCCTCGGAGCCGCCTGTTGCCGGGAAGAAACGTTTGCCACGTTCTTCCTTGAGCGGCACCCCCCTGGATTGGAAAAAAGAAACCGTCTCGCGCGGTCCGAAACCGGCGAAAGAGGAGTAGAGAAATTTTCCGTTCGGTCCGTACTTTGAGAGAAAGACGTCCATGTCCTCCTCGGCGTTTGTGAGATTGCAGCGTCGTTTCCCGCTGAGGAGCAGCTTTTCGCCGACGGTCTGATTCTTCTCGACCAGAACGACCCTGGCGCCTTTCTCAGCCGCGCGCCCGGCGGCAATGAGTCCGGCTGGACCGCCGCCGATTACCACGATCTGCGGGGCGCTCATCGGTGCGGACCTTTTTTCTCTTCACGCATGGAGAGCGAGATGCGTTTGCGCGGAAGATCGACTTCAAGAACCGAGACGTCTACGCGGTCTCCGGGGCGAAACTCTTTGCCGTGCGGAAGGTGCTTTTTGTG
>LVBO01000204.1 GCA_001604435.1 Synergistales bacterium Syner_01 | reverse complement strand
ACCTCTACCCGTCGTGGACGGGGACGCAGCTTACCGGTGTTCTGCGCTACGAAGGGGAGTCGAAGCCCTCCGACGAGACGTTCACAATGGTGAAGGAAGGGTTCGAAAAGAACTTCGGGATGACGTGGACCCGCCCGGTCGGCTTCAACAACACCTACATCATGGCCGTGCGCCCCGAGACGGCGGAGAAGTACAACCTGAAAAAGGCGTCCGACCTGGCCCCGCACGCTCCCGGCTGGAAGCTCGGCGGCGACGAGAACTTCGACACGCGCCTCGACGCCTACCCCGGCTGGTCGGAGCGCTACGGCATCGTCTTCCGCGACGTCCTTCCGATGCAGTACGCGATGATGTACATGGCCTTGATGCAGAACGAAGTCGACGTCATCGCCGCCTATTCGACCGACTCGCGAATAGGGCGGTTCAACCTCGTCCTTCTCGAAGACGACAAGGAGTTCTTCCCCGACTACAGCGCCGCGTTCGTTCTTCCGGTCGCCCTCGCGGAGAAGTATCCCGGACTCGTCGGCGTGGTGGAGAAACTGAGCGGCCGGATCGACGAGAAGGCGATGGCCGCGATGAATCTCGCCTACGACGAGGGCGAAGATCCGGAGGACATCGCGCGTGCGTTCCTCCGGGACAAAAGCCTCGTCAAGTAGAAAAAAAATTTGCGAAAAAGGGGAAAAAGTGGTATCTTCATCATCTACCTAGAGGGGTAGGGATATTGGTATTTAAGGAGTTGGATTGTAGTTGAACTGTGAAAATTCCGTTGTAGTTGCCGGCGCAATTCATCTGCCCAAGGGCGATATGGTCGGGCGAAATCGGCACGGAACGTACCTCAAGTTCGCCCTCAAGCAGATGACGACCGGGTATGACGGTGTGGAACGGCCGAGCTTTCTCCCCGTGCGCGTCTTCGATCAGGCGCTTCAGGAACGGTTCCGTACCAAAGGGCACGGAGATTCCGTCCGTGTAGCCGGGACGCTCCGCTCTTCGACGGGGAGCGGCGAGATGTTCATCCTTGCGGAATCCATTGAAGATATAGGGGCGTAGTCTGTCCGGGCGTTTCTTTTCGATGCGATGACAACAAAGACGAAGACGCCTTCTTTCACGGAGGGCGTCTTCGTTGTATAGTATGAAAAGGTATCTTTTTTAACTTTTATCGTAGGTAGGTATGCCTCTCGTGGCGGCGCTCCGGCTGCATTTGAAAAAACGGTGCGCGGAGCGCGAAGAGGACACTGGTGTTGAGGAGGGTACGGATGAGGTGACGGAGGAGAACGTTACGGAAAACGTGCTGGAAATGGCCGAGTGTTCACGTTGGGAGGACATCCCGATCTTCGACCGGGCCGACGGCGTTCTGCGGACAGCCGGCGACTTCGTTTTCCTGGGAGAGATGCTCCTCCTTTTCGCCGATTCGAACGCCGGAGAGGACGGACGCCTCCGGGAGTTCGCCGCGGACGGCGAGTGGGAGTCGGCGAAACATTCGGCGCACTCGCTTAAAGGTTCCTCGGGGAACCTTGGGCTCTGTCGCCTCGCCGAACAGGCCCGGTGGACGGAGACGGCGCTCGCCGATCATATGGCGGGACGGTCCGAACTGGATGAGAACGACCTGCGCTCCGCCGTTCTCTCGCTCGCCGATCTCGCCTCCGAGACGATGGAGTTGGCGCGGCGGCAGGGAACACTTCTGAGCGAGGGGACTGAAGAAGCCCCCTCCTGATCCTCTACGCGGCCGGACCGAGTTGTGCTATTCTTTTCGGCGAGGATCGACCGAATGATGGAGGGATGAATCATGACAGCACTGCGCCAAGAGAGCATACCCGAGAGAGAGCCGTACGCATGCCGTGCGATCAACGGTCGGGAGGCGCTTCGCGCGCTTGCCTGCATAGCGCATCTGATCCGGGGGATCTTCCCGGGAGACATGAGTTTCGCGGTCATCGAGGACGACGAGTATCTCGTCTATGTGCCGGGCAGGACGATCGACATCAAGAAGAAGCCCGGTGACAAGCTTACCGAAGGGTCGGCGGGCCATCGGTGCATGATGGAAAAGCGGAAGATCGTCAAGGAGTTCAAGAAGGAGGATTCGCCGTTCGGCTTCCCGTACGTCGCGGCCTCCGTGCCGATCTTCGACGCTTCCGGGAAGGCTGTCGGCTGCGTCATCACGGCGGAGAACATCACCCGGCAGGAGACGATGCGGGAAACCGCGGAGCTGC
>LVBO01000018.1 GCA_001604435.1 Synergistales bacterium Syner_01 | reverse complement strand
CTCTGATCATTTATCCCGAAGTGTTTCAAAAAGCCCTCCCGGCTTAAAAAAGAAATATCCTCAGGACGCCGTTGATGATGTCCGATAATCTCATCGTTAACGATACGACGAACAAAGCCTCCGAGATCGTCGTTCAGGAAACGGCGGCTCCTCCCGCGGAGACGGATGATGCGTCGAAAACTCCTCCGAAACCGAGGCATACGTACGGGCATCTGGCCGCTCTTCTGAATCCCGATCTTCGCAAGATAGCGAAAGAGCTGGGTATCGTCGGTTTCTCCTCTCTTCGCAAGGACGATCTTGTCATCGCCATTCTGAAGGCCCAAGCCGAAGAGCTGAACTATCGTTTCGGCGGAGGTACCCTCGAAATTTTGCAGGAGGGGTACGGGTTTCTCCGTCCGAAAGGTCTGCTTCCGAGCGACCACGACGTGTACGTTTCGGCGTCGCAGATTCGCCGTTTCGGCTTGCGGAACGGAGACGTCATCTGGGGACTTGTGCGCCCCCCCCGTGATTCGGAGCACTACGAGGCATTGCTCAGGGTGGAGATGGTCAACTTCTCGGACCCGGAGGCGGCAAGAAGAAGACCGCATTTCGGCGCCATCACGCCGATTTTCCCGGATGAAAAACTTTCCCTCGAGACGGATCCCAAAGAGATATCCACACGGCTTGTCGACCTCTTCGCTCCCATCGGAAAGGGGCAGAGGGCGCTCCTTGTTTCTCCTCCCAAGGCGGGGAAGACCACGCTGCTCAAGAAGATCGCCAACGCCGTCACGGTGAACTACCCGGATATCATCCTCATGGTGTTGCTGATCGACGAGCGGCCCGAGGAAGTGACGGACATGGCGCGCTCGGTGGACGGGGAGATCATCGCCTCGACCTTCGACCGCCCGGCGGACGAGCATCTCAGGGTGGCGAACCTCGCTCTCGAGAAGGCCAAGCGCCTTGTCGAGGTGGGCAAGGACGTCGTCCTCCTTCTGGATTCGATCACGCGCCTCGCCCGCGCGTCCAACCTCGTCGTTCCTCCTTCGGGGAGAACGCTTTCAGGAGGCATGGATCCGGCCGCGCTCTACTTCCCGAAGCGCTTCTTCGGCGCCGCGCGGAATATCGAGGAAGGCGGAAGTCTCACCATCATCGGCACGGCCCTGGTGGACACCGGCAGCCGGATGGACGAGGTGATCTACGAGGAGTTCAAGGGGACCGGGAACATGGAGCTGCATCTTTCGAGGAAGCTCTCCGAACAGCGGATTTTCCCCGCGATCGACATCGTCAAGTCGGGAACTCGCCGCGAGGAGCTCCTTTTCAGCGAAGACGAGCTGAGCCGCATCTGGCTGCTCCGCCGGCGGATCGTGAATGTCGACGAGTCGGGCGCGTTGAATCTGATCATCGATAAATTGAAACAGTCCTCCACGAACAAAGAATTTTTGCTGACCATCAAAAAGGGGTAGGGCTTTCGGCGCTCTCCCCGCCGCAAAGCTGCGGCGATGGGTGGAAGGACGAATTATTCTACAGAACAGAGGAGGTTGAGGAGATTGAAGAAACGGAACTCTCCTTCGCCCTTCGGGGTACGGAACAAAAAAGCGCCGCGAAAGAAAGGAACGGCGTTCCCGCCTTTCGGGGAATCGCCGAGAGGGATGCGGGTAGGCCGGATAAGTTGTTTTCTTGTGATTATTGTCATGTTGGCTACCGCCGCCTTTCTAACGTTGAGCACCGCAGACCGAACGGTGGGCACGGCCTGGGGGAGTCTTTCGGATTCCAAGACCGCGGGAGAATTCATCCTTCCCTCCTCGGGTTTTATCGTCGTCGAAATGTCGAATGTCCTGCTTGACGAGGACGGCTATGAGCTTGGCATGGATGCCGACTCCCTCTTCGCGCTTCGGGGCCGAAAAGGAGAGCCGGGACTGCTCCCGCTGGGCGACGAAATAGCCGCGAGCGCAAAGAGGAAAACGGACGAGACGGAGAAAACCGTTCAAAAGCGTGATGCGGATACTGCACAGCCCGAAGCCGCATCCTTCCGCGCGGATGTTTCTTCGCAGACGACGGATTTTGCCTGGTCCCTTTCCGAACACTTCAGCACGGAGTTTTCGGCGTCTTTGAGAAAGGGAGAGTCCGGATCTTCGGAGGGCGGTTTCCGCTTTCCCGATCGCCTTGTGGAGCGAAAAGGGCAGCTTGGCGGCAACGGGCTGTTCACAACATTCGGCGTTTCGAGGATGACGGACTTCCATCCGCGGATTTCCCATGGGTTCGCTCCCGGCGAGAGTTCGTTCGCAACCGCCAACGGCGCGCTTTTTGCCGACTCCGCCGTCTCTCGTCTTGTGTCCTTCAAAGGTTCGTCCGACAATGGAGCGGAGGGGGCGACTTCCAGCGATTCCGACGCTTCCGATTTCGAGTCCGTCGTGTTGAGCGTCGGGGACGACGGAAAAAAACTCGCGCTCGAAGAAGGCGACGACGCGGAGGAAGCCGAAGACGTGACGCTCGCGCAGGTCTCCGTACTCTGGAAGGAGCATGTCGTCAAGGCCGGGGAGACGCTTTCCGACATCGCGGTCGCCCATGGCGTCCCGATGAGCGATATTGTCAAGGCGAACGAACTGAAGAATGCGAATCGTCTCTCGGAGAAGCAGATTCTTCTTGTCCCGAATAGCGGCGCGGCGGTTGAAGCGACGCTCGAAGAGGTGCTTACGAGAAAGGCGAGGCTGGTAGCGGCGCGTGAAAAGGTCCTCCCCATAAAAATCACCGCGTATGTTGTGGCGGAAGGCGACAGCCTCTGGTCAATCGCCAACTCGCAGAACCTTGAGATCGACACGCTCTTCGGCTGCAACGACCTGCGAAACCCGAACGTGATACGGCCCGGGGCGACCCTCCGGATTCCGAACCAGGACGGCATTTTTTATAAGGTGAAGAGCGGCGAGACGCTCGCCGGCATCGCCAAGAGGTACGGGATAGCCGCCGACCGGGTTCGGGAGGCAAACGGCGACGCTGCGCTGAATCCCTTGACCGCGGGCAAGGAGATTTTCCTGCCCGGAGCGCGCCCGGAGGCTGTGGAGTCTCCCGCTTCTTCGAGTTCCTCGCGTTCCGGCGCTTCTTCGTCCAAATCCTCTTCGGCGAAGGTCTCCGGCAGTTCATCGCGAAGTTACCGCTGGCCCGTCGTGGGGAAGATCAACAGTCCGTTCGGATGGAGGCGTCATCCGGTGACGCGTCGGCGCGACTTCCATACGGGGATCGATATCAAGGCCCCCAGGGGCAGAACGATACAGGCGGCGCGGGGCGGCCGAGTGGAGTACTCCGGCTGGATGGGCGGATACGGCAGGGTTGTGGTCATCGACCACGGCGACGGATATTCGACCCTGTACGCGCACTGCACCTCGCTCTCGGTTCGCAAGGGGCAGTCGGTCTCCCAGGGGCAGGCCATCGCGACCGTCGGCACCACCGGAAGGACAACAGGCCCGCATCTGCACTTCGAAGTCCGCAGGGGAAACAATCCCGTGAATCCGCTGGGGATGTTAAGATAGGCAATATTCTCCATGACGGATGGATTCTCTTTCGATATTCTGGACCGGGGTTCTCCCTGGTCCATGTTTTTTTGATGCGTTGACGTGTTCATCTCGTGCATGATCTTTTTTCGAATACTAGTGGAGGATGAGGGAAATGGCGAAGTACGTGTTTGTCACAGGCGGAGTGGTGTCGTCGTTGGGAAAGGGGATCACCGCGGCATCTCTGGGGGTGTTGCTCAAAAAGAGGGGGTTGCGCGTCTCCATCATCAAGCTCGACCCCTATTTGAACGTGGATGCGGGAACGATGAATCCCTTCCAGCACGGAGAGGTCTTCGTGACCGACGACGGCGCCGAAACCGACCTGGATCTGGGGCATTACGAGCGCTTCATCGACGAGTCGCTGAGCGCGGACAACAATGTGACGACGGGGAAGATCTACTCCTCCGTCATCGCCAAGGAGCGCCGGGGCGATTACCTGGGAGGAACGGTACAGGTTATTCCGCATATCACCAACGAGATCCAGGAGCGTATTCTCCGCACAGGCGAGAAAAGCGATATCGTCATCGCGGAGATCGGAGGCACCGTCGGCGATATCGAAGGGCAGCCTTTCCTTGAGGCGATCCGCCAGATGTCGTCGCGGGTCGGACGCGAGAACGTGCTGTATTGCCATGTCACGCTTGTCCCCTGGCTGGAGGCGGCGCGGGAACTGAAGACCAAGCCGACGCAGCACAGCGTGCAGGAGCTGCGCCGGATAGGCATCCTTCCGCAGATTCTGGTGTGCCGCTCCCACTACGCCATCGAGGAAGAGATGCGGGACAAGATGGCGCTCTTCTGCAACGTCCCCCCGAACGCCGTGATTCAGGCCCTCGACGAGCCGACGATTTATAAGGTGCCCCTCAGCCTGTATGAGCAAAATTTCGATTTGCTCGTCCTTCAGGCTCTCTCGCTCGAATCTCCCCGCGAACCGGATCTCTCCGACTGGAGAAGAGTCGTCGACGGATTCTGCTCTCCCGCCGGGGAGGTGGAGATCGTCATGGTAGGGAAGTACATCAACCACAAGGACGCCTACTTGAGCGTGGTGGAAGCCCTCCACCACGCGGGGATTCACCATGACGTCAAGGTGAATATCCGCTCCGTCGAGGCGGAGGAGATCGAAGAGCACGGAAGCGAGAAGATTCTTTCGGGCGCGCACGGAATTCTGGTCCCCGGCGGCTTCGGTTCTCGCGGGATCGAGGGGAAGATTGCGGCGGCCCGTTTCGCCCGCGAGCGAAAAATTCCCTATCTCGGCCTCTGTCTGGGAATGCAGGTCGCGGTGGTGGAGTTCGCCCGCCATGTATGCAGCCTTCCCGGAGCCCACAGTTCGGAGATGGACCCCGGATGCGCCAACCCTGTGATACACTTGATGGAAGAGCAGATGCGAGTGGAGGATATGGGCGGGACCATGCGTTTGGGCGCGTACCCTTGCGAGCTGGTTCCCGGAACCAAGACCGCTTCCGTCTACGGGGTCGCTCGCGTGAACGAACGCCATCGCCATAGATATGAGTTCAACAACGACTACAGGAAACGCCTCGAAGAGAAGGGGATGGTGATAGCGGGCGTCTACGAAGCGAAGAATCTCGTGGAGATCGTGGAGTTGCAGGATCATCCATGGTTTGTCGGCGTCCAGTTCCACCCGGAATTCCGCTCGCGCCCCGTAAAGCCCCACCCTGTGTTCATGGGCTTTATCGGCGCCGCTGTTCAGCAGAGTCAGTCGAATTGAAGGAGGGGAAACGAATGAGACGTACTTTTCTCGTTCTTGCGTGTGCCGCAGCGCTACTGATTGGCGCGGTACCGGTGGTGAGCGCCCAGGACGATGTTTCGACTTTCCATGTTATGAGCCGTGTGGAGCAGCTCGTCTACGGAGGAGAGCGCACGGGCGGGCTTATCGACCGTCTGAATTCGGTGGAGAGAGATATGTTCGGCAGAGAGCTTCCCGGAAGTATCGCCGAGCGGCAGACGGCCCTGCTGACGTTTATCGAGAAGGGAACGGAATACCAGCCGTCGCTTCTGTTCAAGCTCGGCGTGGCCGAATGGGCGGTCGAGCGGCGAGTCGACTCGCTCGCCCCGGTTGTCAGAAGGGTCGACGCCCTTGAGGTCCAGCTCGAAGGAACTCCCCAGGTGGACCGGCCGGTCACGATGAGGCTTGAACGCGTCCTCGGGCTTCTCCTCTCGGAACCGGTGACGACGACGGAAGTCGAGCTCCCCGCTGCGACGATCATTCGGGCGTCCCTGGCGCATTCGCTTTCGCCGAAGACGGCGAAAAAGGGCGATCCGGTCGATTTGGTGCTGCATTCCGATCTGGTGATCAAGTCCAGCCTGATCGCCCCGAAGGGAAGCCGTGTGACCGCAGTCGTGACCGAGGTGACGAAGCCGCGGAGCTTCGGCCGTCCGGCGGAGGTGAAAGTCGGCGTGGAATCGCTGTATTCCATTGGCTCTCAAGCAATTCCGCTGACGTTCGGAGAAGAGTCGCAGCAGGCGGTCGAAGCCGAAGCGGCGCAGCTCGCCGCCGCCGGTACGAGCGTTGTCGGCGCGTTGCTTCTCGGTCCTGTGGGACTGGTCGGCGGTTTTCTTATTCGCGGCGATTTGAAAGAGCTCCCGGCCGGTAGCGTTGTCTTTTCGCAAACTGTCGACGCGGTAAAAGTGGGGGCCTATCCTGTGCCGTTGGGGTTGCAGGGCTTGTTGAAAAAATCGGAGACGGCCGAGCCCGACAAAACGGGAACGGGCGATTTCACAGGTAACGAAGCCACTCCCTGAGGAGGAATACATCATGTTCGAGGGAAAAAGGAAAAAAATCGCGCTTTGGGTTCTGCTGCTTATGCTGTTCACGGGAGGCGCATCCCGCGCGTTCGATCTGGGCGATCTTGTCGGCGTCATCGGAGGCGGTTTTGTCGTCTCGACCATCGCGGGGCCGATCAACGATTTCATCAATACGATTACGCTGAACAGGGGCGTCAAGGTTGAAGGGCATACAAAAGTGGTGCCCATCGTCTCCATCGGCTCGGGGACGCATATAGGCGCGGCCCAGATCTCCGGGCCGAGAGGCGAGCCCGTAGGGACGACGAAGGCGGTGGCGCAGATAGAAGCGACGTTTAAAGATCGTCTGCGTGTAAAGATTCTGGTGCCCGTCGATTCGGAAAATCCGGTGCAGCGCTTCCGGCGGGTTCAGGGAGTCGGAGTTTCGGCGATCATCGATTTCAAACTGTAGGGTGATCGATCTTTTGTTTTTGGGGTGGCCTTCATGAAACGACTATTGTTGGTCCTTGTGTTTCTTTGCCGCCTGTCCGCCCCGGCTTTCGGGAGTGGCTCCATTGTGGATGCGACGTCCATTCTCGAGCGATGGACGGCGTTTCATTGGGGGCGCGACTGTCTTGTGTGGCTTGTTCACTATCCGGAAGAGCTTGTGGACCCATGGGTAGCGGCGGAGGCCGCGCGCAGCGGGATGAGCGAGGCGGAGAGAAACCAGTATCGCGCTTCCTTCACCTCCGAGTTGCGGATAGCCGATACGGAGCCTTTTCTTTTGACCGTGTACGTCTTCGGGCCGCGTCCGCTTAATCTCGGGTCGTTTGCAACGGCTGTTCAGCTTGAGTCGAACGATGGGAAAAAAATCCCCCCGTTGAGTTATGAACGGAAGTTCGATCAACCGCTTTCGAGTATCGTACAGGGGCTCGTCTTCTTCCCGAAGCAGGTGAATAAGGCCTTCAGCGTGATTATCCGAAACCTCGGCATCCATGAAGAACAGCGCTTTTCCTTCGATCGCGCGGAAAGCCCTTTGGTCGCGGTGGCGGAACCGGAAGTGGTCGTGGTTGAACTGCCGCCGACGCCGAAGAAGGAGCCGGTGAAACCGCAACCGACGAAGGGCGAAAAACCGACGCCGACACCTCCGCCTCCGCCTCCGGTGGCGACGCCGCAGGAGCTTGCGGAGCTCAAACCGGAACCCGTTGTTGTCGATCTGCCTGTCCCGGAGAAGGAGAAGCCCGTTCTTTACATCAGCAAGGAGAAGACGGTGGAGACTTTTATCCGCTATTGGATAGAGGGGCGGACATCGGCGATGTACGACCTTCTTTCCGCCTCCTCGAGGACGGCGCTCTCGGAAGAGCAGTTCGCCAAGCAAGTCGAGGCCACGGGTTTGCGTAACTCCCTTCGTGAGGGGTATAAAATCCAATGGATGGACGATAGCCGCGCCCGCATCGTCACCGCGCAGCGGATGCTGCTTTTCAGGACGCTCAGAAGCAAGGTGTTGACTACGGACCGGGAGGAAACGATATGGAGGGTGTCGTGGTAGTAAGCGGAGTCCCCTCCTGCGATGGAATGGAGAACTAAGATGAAGCGACTCGGACTTGTCGTCTTTCTGACGCTTCTTTTCCTGATAGGTTGGTTCGCGGTTCGCGACGTGTCTCTTGAACTCGACCACCTGACCATAGAAAAAGCGAATCTGCCGGATATGTCGCTTGAGAAAGTCGAGTTTCAGAGAGAGGTGGAGGGCGTGGAGTGGACCGCGAAGGTCGAACGGGCCGAGCGGCGCGGAAATGAAATACGCCTTCTCTCTCTGGATATAACGGGTGTTGGAAGCGAAAAGCGGCGTTGGACTCTGCAGGCCCCGACAGGTCTTTTTTTGGAGGAAAGCCGGAAGGCCGTTCTTTCCGATGTTCGCGGTTCCGTAACGACGGGGGAAACGGTCGCTTTTTTCGAAGCGCCGGAGGCGGAGTGGAGCGAGGGAGGAACCGAAGTGCTTTTCGAGGATGGAGCGGCTTTTCGCCGCAGCGATTTTTACTTTCAAGGGAACTCGGTCCGGGTCTCGTTTTCAGGCGTGTTCTCGGCGGAGAAAGGAGCGTCGTTCACGTGGTTGTTGCCCGAAGATGCGGAGTAGTTTGCGTCGCCCTGTGCCTTCTGCTGTTGATGGAGGCTTCGTTCCCTCTGCGGGGAGAATCGCAGGGGGAGGACGCGGTCTTTCTCGATGCCGACAAGGTGGTTTTCGAGGAGAAGACCGGTCTTGCTGTAGCCGAGGGGAATGTCCGGGTTCGGCGGGATGTCCTTCGCGTCTTTGCGCACAGGGTCGAGATGGATTCGACGGAACAGGTCCTTTCCGCCACCTCGGAACCCGGAAAGAAAGTGACGCTGATACAGGGAGATCGCGTGCTTACGGGCGATTCTCTGCGCTACGACTTGTCCTCCCGGGAGGGAATCCTCACCGGCGCGGTCGGGTCGTCCCCCGCGGGCGACGGGAGAGTGTTTCTGCGCGGGAAGCAGATGGAAGTGGCGCCCGTGGACGTCGCCCGCAGCAAAGGGTGGATTTCCTCAAGGGGGAGCAAGGGGGTCGAAGAAGACGAACTGATCGGCAAGCTGAGCGACGTATCGCTGACGACCTGCAACGAACGCTCTCCTCACTATCGCCTTGTTTCCAGAAGCGTCGTGTTCGTGCCGGGGAAACGGATCATCGCGAAGAATCCGAAGGTCTATATCGGCGAGCATCTGCTCTTCACCTACCCCTTCGACTACGTGGTTCCTCTTGATCCCAAGGAGCGGCGGGCGTTGCTCAGCTCGTTCTTCCCGCTTATCCTCAGCGATTCGGACAAAGGGCAGGGAGTGGGCATCGGCGGTCCTTACGTCTGGGATACCGGCAAGGCGTTGCTGAACGTCGCCTGGTGGTCCGACACGGGATGGGAAGGGAAAACGACTGTGGAGCAGCGCCTGAACGACTACTGGACCGTATGGGCGACGGTCGAGCACTCCTATGAAAAGGCGTCCGCGGAGAAGCTCTACAGGCCGTCGTGGGGTATTCTCCACGCGGCGAACGGCTGGAGCGCATCCCTGCGCTGGACGCAGCGGGAAGCGATCTCCATCCAGAAAAAAGTCGGCGAGACGTACAGGGGCGTTCTGTGGCGGGAGCCAGAATTTTCTCTCTTGGGGCCGTGGGGCAGAGCGCCTCTGCTCAACGCGTACGGAAGAATCGGGGTATCGTGGGGAGAATACGAGGATGTGCAGTCCGACGTCAGCATGAATGTCCGCCGCCTCGGGGCCGAGGTGCATCTCTACTCCGAGGAGCAGCTCGAATCCTATAAGACGTTCGTCAAGAGCGAGTACAAACGATTCTGGTACGACGACCCCGACTCTCTCGAACAGGAGATACTCGATGCAGTCTTCGGAATCCGCTATGGTTGGGGAAACGTTGATCTTGCGACGGCCTATGTCCGCAGATGGGTAAGCGGCGAGACGCCGATGCTGTGGGACTACTACCGCGACCGGGAGGACATCTATCAGCAGATCGATTTCCCGGCGGGGAAGAACCTTTCGTTCAGGATTCGAGGGGGGTACGACCTGACGGAATCCAAGCTGGCGGAGATGGTGTACTCGCTGACCCTGAAGGGCGGGGAGTGTTCGCGGTGGGAGCTTACCTACAGGAACGACAGAGCTGAAGGGGACGACTGGATCGGTCTTTCCTTTTTCATCACGGCGTTTCCGGACACTCCGGTTTCATTCGGACGGCGCGAGCTGTACGACCCGTTCGCACTGCCGGATGGACTTGGGGAGATTCTCCGCCGGGAGGAGGAGTAATACGCTGCTCCTCCTCCCGGGAACGGTATCGGAGATACGCCGGTCAGGAGAGGATGGATATGTCCATCACTCTGAGGTGCCGGACGCCGCGCGGCACCTTCACGTGGACTTCATCTCCCACGGTCTTGTTGAGAAGCGCCTGTCCGACGGGGCTTGACGAGGATATCTTGCTTGCCTTGGGATCGGACTCTTCCGAACCGACGATCGTGTAGGAGAATTTCTGCGAGTTGATGATGTCCTGGATGGTGACGGTGGTTCCGAGGGTAACCCTGCTGGCGTCGATGCTGGAGGAGTCGAGGATTTTCGCGTTGCTGAGCTGGAATTCGAGACGTGAGATGCGCGTTTCCAGTTTCGCCTGTTCT
This sequence comes from Synergistales bacterium Syner_01, assembly GCA_001604435.1. Taxonomy (GTDB): domain Bacteria; phylum Synergistota; class Synergistia; order Synergistales; family Aminobacteriaceae; genus JAAYLU01. The sequence continues at coordinate 341 of LVBO01000018.1, read as the reverse complement.
TCTTTCGCCGCCGCGTACTCGGCGTTTTCGCTTAAATCGCCGAACGAGCGGGCTTCTTCGAGCTGCCGTGAAATCTCCGCTCTTCCTGTACTGCGGAGTTCGACCAGCTCAGCCATGAGCTTCTCGTACCCTTTCCGGGTCATTGTGGATGGGCTGTCGTTGGTGTTGGTGTTGTTCAAACTTGTAACCTCCCGAATATATCCTCTTTTCGAGGATTGGGTGTATTGCGGTTGATATGGAATTCTAACAAAGAAATTTCTCTTCGGCAATACGTCCGTGCGTTTTTTTGTACCGAAGATGGCCGAAATTTTGAAAGGCAAGGTGGATTTATGGCACGCGAA
>LVBO01000671.1 GCA_001604435.1 Synergistales bacterium Syner_01 | reverse complement strand
CCGCCGAGACGATGCAATCCAGATTATTAGTCAAAATAGTGAGATTATTTTTATCTTTGATGAATTCGATCATGTGACGAGTCGTCGTGCCGGAATCGATGAAAACGATATCGTCGTCTTCGACATATGCCGCCGCCTTGGCGGCGACGCGCCGTTTGGCTTCGAGATTGGTGATGTTTCTTTCGTTGAACGGAAGCAGCTCCTTGTTTCCCTGTACCGAAACGCCTCCGTACACTTTTCTGATGTTCCCGCGGGCGACGATTTCTTCTATATCTCTGCGAATGGTGTTTTTTGAAACCTTGAAAGCTTCGCATAGCTGATCGAGGCTTACTTTCTTCCGTTCGTAAACGTATTGTTCGATTGCTTCCACCCGCTGCGAACGCAACATGCTCTCTCCCCTTCCGTGAATTTGAGTAAGATTATCAAAAGTTACCCATTCTTATTATAGGGGGTCTCAAAAAAAGCGCAACCTCTTCGGTTCCGGAAGAATCCTTTTCCCCCGAGACGACAAAATACCGCATTCTCCTGCTCGGAAGGGGAGTCTCCCATGATCGAAGCGACGCTCCGACAATGTAGGATATAATAACCATAAGACACCAACCGGAAAAAGAAATTTCGAAGCGGGTGATGCGCGTGCTGGTCGGCGATTTGTTGAAAGAGAACGTTTTTCCCGATTTTCGACTCATCGCCGGAAGCGATGGGCTTGCCCGAAGAATCACGATGATCTCCGTTATGGACGCGCCCGACATGGACCGATGGATACGCGGGGGAGAATTTTTGATAGGAAGCGCGTACATCTTTCGCGAGAACCCCGAAATGCTGACCGAATTCGTCCGAAAGGTCGATGCGAAAGGCATCGCCGCCGTGGGAATCAAGCTCGATCGATTCCTCTCCTCGTTTCCGGAGAGCTTGATCCAAGAGGCGGAAACGTCCCGCCTTCCTCTCTTCCAGATTCCGCTCAGGTATTCATGGCCGGATATTATCGAAGTGGTTCAGTCGCGCCTCTGGAGCGAGAAGATGCGCAAAACCGGGTATACCGCCGATATCGAAATTTTTCCGTGGGACGATAACTGGGACGTCCGCCGCCTTTTCTCGGCCATGTCCAAGGAGTTCGGGAAGGATATTTTCGTCGTGGCGCCGACGCTGGAGATCAACCAACATTTTCGCCCGGAAAGCCTTCCGTTCGCTTCGAAAACCGCGGACGACCTGCTTCAGTCTCCGCCGCTGCGAGAGGTGGATTTCCCGCGAAGGGGATCCATCGGGATATCCCTTGAAGAACGCTCCCGAGGAAACGAAACCGTCTGGCTCGCGGCCTACCGCCTCCGGCAGGAAGCGGAAATCGACGTCTTCGTCCTTCTGGACGAGGGCGAACACTACCCGGCGATCCGCGAGGAACGCCTCATCTTGAGGGCGGTCAATCTCCTGAGAGTGGCCATGCTCGAATCGACGCTGTTTTCCCGTCAGATGAACGCGAAGAAAGAGCGTTTTCTGGAAAATCTCTGTCTCGGCACTTTTTCGAGCGAGGATATCGCGCTCGAACGCGCGAAAAACCTGGGGCTGGCGCTCCAGTTGCCCGCCATAGTCTTCCAGGTGTGCACAATCAGCCGCTCCGCGCTGCCTTCGTGGAAACCTCCTTTTATTTTCAGCTACCCTCTCGCGGACTGCTGGGTATGCATCGAATCGTCGGCGAGACTGGAAGCCGAGAGAGACGCCTTCAGACGCATCGCCTCCGAGAAGGATCTGTGGTTCGCCCTGGGAAGCCCGTTCAGCAATCTGCTGGATACGACGAAATCCTACGATGAATCGAAAAGAGCCCTCACGTGGATGCGCAAATTCCGCCCCCGCCCCGGAGTGTATCGGTACGGAGAACTCGCGTTCCACTCGTTTTTGAACAGAATCGTGAGCATTCCGGAGGCGGAAGGGGTGTGGGACCGTTTCTGGAGGCCGCTCGCCGAGGGAGATTCCAAACGGCGGGCGGTTTCTCTCGAAGAGGTCGCGGGAGCGCTGATCCGTTGCGATTTCAACGGAAAACAGTGCGCCAAGGAACTTCATCTGCATTACAACACGCTGCGAAACTATCTTCGGGAGATAGAGACTCTCGTTGGCGTGAGCCTCTCCAGCCGTCTGCATCGCATGGCTTTCTCGCTGAGCTATTTCGTGGACGTGTACAAAAAACAAAAATCCTGGGAGAGCTACTTCTAAGATCTCACGGACATGGACTCAGCGTCGCTTGTAGGGAATGCGCCGGGATGGTTCGAAAGCGCACTTGCCCTCCTTCAGAATCCAGTCGCGGTATACGTCGACGTTACGGTCTTCGATATGATCGAAAAGCATCGGAATGCGCGTCCCTCTGGCGGCGTAGCGCATAGGATCGGGATCAAGCCTGTAGGAGATGATTTCGTTGTTCCCGCTGGCCTGCACCAGCATCCATCCGGTAGGGTCGACGATCATGGAGCTGCCGAAGAAATTGTTCCCCTCGGCGTCAAGTCCGACATTGTTCACCGCAACGTAGTAGACGTGATTGTCGTAGGCGCGGGCATGATTGACGAATTGCCAGATATTGTACGAGCGGAGCAGGCTCGACGGCCTCAGGATGATCTCGGCCCCCATCAGCGTTTCCACCGTGGCAAGCTCGGGGAAGTCCCCGTCGTAACATATCGTCAGGCCGATACGGGCGAGCCGCGTCTCCACCACCGCGGGACGTGAACCCGCCGTCGCCCATCCACCGCCTTCCTTTCTTTCCAGCGGGAAGGGGTGCGTCTTATGGTAGACGTCGCCGACGATGTCGCCGTGATCGTCGATGATCATGAGCGAGTTGAAGATGATGTCCTTCTCCGGCCCTCTGGTATAGCTGCTCCACGCTACATGGACCCCCAGACGGGCAGCCGCGGCCTGAACGGGCTCGGTGATCCGCCCGGGCGCGACATCCACGGCCTCCCACAGGTTGGCGATGGTCGCTTCCTGCGTCGAGAGGCGCAGAGGAGTAAAGCCGGTAGTGATGGCCTCCGGAAAAACGACCAGTTCCGCTCCATGCTCCTCGACGGCCCGCTCAAGAAACATCAATGCTTTGCGGATATTCGCCTCCACATCCATCGGCACGATCGAAAACTGGCACGCGGCAACGACAAACTCTCTCATGTATCAAAGCCCCTCCCGCACTGGTAACCTGCTTTCGGCAGCACCTCTCCGGAAACAGGCGGTATTCTTGTTCACAATCATCCGTAGACTTCATCCCGCGAAGAGCGGGAGAAACGCGACACCGTCAGCGATGGAACCGCTTCTCAAAAAAAGCTCCGCGCGAAACGTACAAGCACAATACGAACACTTCGTAAAGAATGCTCACGTTCTACGGATACCGGCATAATATAGCATGAGGCGTCGGGATGTAAAGCACGATTTCTTTTCCTCCTTCGATCGTCCGCACTCGTAGCGGAGGCGTTATTTTAGAAAATGTACCGACGCGACACCGAAGGCCGATCGAGAAAACCCGCGAAG